>NZ_LR733872.1:0-5071 GCF_902506595.1 Staphylococcus sp. 8AQ | reverse complement strand
ATGCCGAGAAAATCTATTTGTCGATGAGAGCCCTTAATTAGACTAAAAGCGCCAGCGGTCGGATAGCGTCAGCTATCAAATCGACCGATGGACAGCTTTAGGATTATTAAGGAGCGCAGAATCGTCGACAAATAGAGGAATTGGAATAATGCAAAAAACTAAGTTGATTTTAATTAAAAAATTTACATTTTAAATAAAAACTGATATATTTAAATAAAAGAAAGGTGTTTTATTTAATGAATTCGGATAAAAAAACAGTAACTATAAGATTATCACCTAAGGAAATTGAGACATTGAACAGGATAAAAAATAAATATGGTATTTCTAATTCTTTACAAGTAGAGACACTGATAAAAAAATATGCAAAGCAAGAATATGGTTCATATTGATATAGAAAGGGGATATTTATGAGATTTTTCAGTAATATTTATGCTATAGTTTATTTCTTTTTGTTGTCTTTAGTTGTTTATTTTATATTTGAATTTACAAATTATAGATGGTTCGTTGGGAACGGATTCATAATATGGTTAATCTTTGTTATAATTTCATTGTTCATAATTTTTATGAATATTTTATATAAAAACAATAAAAAGGGTGAGAACAATGAAAAAGTCGATTCAAAAAACAGGTAAAGTTTTATTAGCTACAAGTATTGTGTTGACAACATTTTCAGTAGGGTCTATTGGTTTTAATCATGATAACCAAGCCCAAGCAAAAGGACACGAGAATCCAACAAATCCAAAGCCACCTAAAAATTCTAAAATAAAAACAGTTAAAGCCCATTATTCTAAAAAACAAGTTAAAAAAATCAATGATAAATTATCGACACCTAGTGGTGGTGTTGCAACAGCATTTAATTACTTTTTAGATACTACTACAAGTATCGTTGCGCCAGAATTGGGAGCATCTAAAACAGCTGTAGATATTGGTAGCGCCCAATGGAAAAAAACATATGCTAAACATTTTAAAGCAGCAGCTAAAAAGGGAACTGGATTGACAATCACATATAAAGTAGATGTTAAAAATAGAACACTTGAAGGAGTTAGTTTTAGTTCTTAGTTTTAAGTAAAAAAGCCCTTAGTAAAAGGGCTTTTTTACTACTAATTATTTGTTGAAAGAAGAGATAAAATATGAAAAAATTAGCGGTATTTTTTTTAAGTTTGATATTTGTATTGAGTGCATGTAACTCAAATAATTCGAAAGAAAGAATAACAAAAGAGAATATTAAAATAGATCCAAAAGATAGCCATTATGTTATTAAAGAAAATAGTGAGAATAAACCTCAAAAAATCAAAGTATATAAAATAAACAAAGATGGGAAAGAAGATATAACGAATAATGGAGTTACTAAAAAAGAAAATAATCATATAGAGTGGAGAGGAACTCCAGATAAGTATAAAGATATTAAATCACTTTTAGGAGATACAATTCAGTATAAAGTTTATTTTAAAGATAAAGATTCAAAACAAAAAGAATTGAATATTGAATATAAATAAAGAATAAATTTCAGTTAGACCAATTCTTGTGATAATGCTATATTAATAAAAAAATAAAAAGAAGTCGCCCACGCCCTGACCAAAGTTTGTGTGCGACAACCATTCAAAAATTAAAACATTAGTTGTTTTTTATGATTTTGTATATTTAGATATTAAACGATATTTGAATATACATCAAGATATATATTTGGATGGGCGACTTCTTGAAAATAATTTAAGGAGTCGATTTTTTATGACTAAAGAAAATCATTCAAATTACTTACAAAACAAGGGTTCAGATAAATTTTCTAAAACCGGCTACTCTAATAGCCGGTTAAACCGACATACTATGTACACCCCCGAACCAAAAATAAGTTTTGACGCTATGACAATTGTTGGAAATCTTAATAAAAATAATGCTCAAAAACTATCTGAATTTATGAGTGTTGAGCCACAAATTAGACTTTGGGATATACTTCAAACAAAATTTAAAGCTAAAGCACTTCAAGAAAAAGTCTATATTGAATATGACAAAGTAAAAGCAGATACATGGGATAGACGTAATATGCGTGTTGAATTTAATCCGAATAAACTTACGCATGAAGAAATGCTTTGGTTAAAACAAAATATTATCGACTACATGGAAGATTACGGATTTACAAGATTAGACTTAGCTTTTGATTTTGAAGATGATTTGAACGATTACTATGCAATGACTGATAAAGCAGTTAAGAAAACTATTTTTTATGGTCGTAATGGTAAACCAGAAACGAAATACTTCGGCGTTCGTGATAGTGATAGATTTATTAGAATTTATAACAAAAAACAAGAACGTAAAGATAATGCAGATGTTGAAATTAGTTCAGAGCATTTATGGCGTGTAGAAATTGAACTTAAAAGAAATATGGTTGATTACTGGAATGATTGTTTTAGTGATTTACATATATTACAACCAGATTGGAAAATCATTAAACGTATTTCCGATAGAGCAATGGTTTTTATGCTATTAAACGAGGAAGAAGAATGGGGAAAATTAGAAAGACGAACTAAAAATAAATATAAGCAATTAATTAAAGAAATATCTCCTATTGATTTAACTGATTTAATGAAATTGACTTTAAGAGAAAACGAAAAACAATTGCAAAAGCAAATTGATTTTTGGCTTTCCGATTTTAAGATTTTTAAGTGAATTAAATTTTAGGTCACGTGAGTGATCTTAAATTTAAGAACGATTAAGCAACCACATTTTTGGTTGCTGGGGTTTTGAATTTGAATTTGGTTTTGAACTATGAGTGGCTAGCATTTAGCCACTCATTTTTTGCGTTAGCAAAAACATAAGGGGAATGGGGATATCCCCATCAAGCCGGTATATTCAGAACGAAGTGGCTAGAATATACGACGCTTGCCAAACCACATAATTACTTGATAAAATCTGGCTTACCCTGTAAGCTAGATTTATATTAAGTAATTTCTTTCGAAGAAAGCGTGGTGGGATTTAATGAGCGAACAAAACAACTTTGTGGCTAGCGATGAAACTGTTGGGAAAAACCATAAACCCAACCGTAAAGAGCCGAAACAAATTAGTTTTCGTGTGAGCGAATCCGAATATTTAAAGTTAAAGCAGTCAGCTGAAACTTTAAATATGAGTGTGCCTGCTTTCGTTAAGAAAAAGGCACAAGGCAGTCGATTGGTCGCACCTAAATTTGATAAAGAAACGCGACAATCGATTGCCAAAGATTTAAGTATGTTGGGGGCAAATGTGAATCAGATTGCTAAATACTGTAATCAACATCAACATGAAGCACCGAATTATGATGGCTTGGAATATAATATCAAAGCAGTACGTGAAAGGTTAGATGAAATATGGAAAAGTCTAAATTAAGGATTTTATTGTACGGTATTTGGTATTTTATTGTGTTTTTAATATTAATGGCTATTTTATTCTTAGATTTTGATTTTAGTAACAATTTATGGTTTTTCATACCTTACTTAATTGTTTGTACTTTGGTTGGACCATTAATAAATAAAATAGCACCTAAACAGAAACGAAGTGATGATGATGGCAACAACTAAATTAGGTAATACCAAATCGGCAAGTAGAGCAATCAATTATGCAGAAAAGCGAGCAGAAGAAAAAAGTGGCTTAAATTGTGATGTAGATTATGCTAAATCGGCATTTAAACAAACTAGGGCTTTGTACGGTAAAGAAAATGGTGTTCAAGCACATACGGTAATACAATCTTTTAAACCGGGTGAAGTTACGCCAGAACAATGTAATCAATTAGGTTTGGAACTCGCAGAAAAGATTGCACCTAATCATCAAGTAGCAATCTATACACATACAGATAGAGAACATGTACACAATCATATTGTGATTAATTCAATTGACTTAGAAACAGGAAAAAAATACCAAAGTAATAAACAACAACGAGATTTTATTAAACAAACCAATGATGATATTTGTCGAGAACATGGTTTGAGTGTGCCAGAACGAAATACGGCAAAATTGAGATATACACAAGCTGAAAAATCATTAATAGAGAAAGACCAATATTCTTGGAAAGATGATTTAAGAGAAAAAATTGAAATTGCGAAAGGACATACAAGCGATTTTAAGAGCTTTTCAGAGCATTTAGAGAAATTAGGTATTGAATTTAAAGTTAGAGGCAAAAATGTCTCGTATAAGTCTGAAAATGTAAATAAATGGGTGCGTGGCAAAACACTTGGCGAAGATTATGACAAGGGGGCGTTAGAATATGAGTTTGAAAGACGAGAAAGAGAAGAAGAACGAGAATCAGAACAAGACCCAGTCGCAGCGTACACAGAACAATTCGACGTCGACTGGGACGCCGTCGAACATAACGCAGAGCAACTTAGAAAGACAAGAATTAGACGAACTGAAAAAACAAAACAAGCTCATCATCAAATATCTGACAGAGATACAAGAGAACCAGAACGCACGAGAAAACGAACAAAAACAACTCAGATCGAATTTGACAGAGGCGACGAAGGATTTTCGAGATAGTGCAATCAAGACACATAATGACTTTATAGATATACTCAAAAAGAAATTAGATAAAGTGGAAACAGACGAATTAGCTAACATCATAGGTAGAGATATTTATAAAGTGCGTGATGAAAATAAACGTATGTTGCAAGAAGTAAGAGCGTCACATGAACATTATAAAAAAAGACAAAAGCAATTATTTACAGGTATTGGAACAATGTTGTTAGTATTTATGCTTTTTGCATTAGTAATGACTATAGGTAGTGACTTCATGGATTTTATACATGTCGATATACTTCAAAAAGCCATAGCGAGTAAATTAAAAGCGTCTGAGGGCTTTATGACGTTGGTTTGGTATATTGCTTATGGATTACCTTATATTCTTGCAATAAGTGGGTTTATTTATCTTTATGAGTGGATTAGAAAGAAATTCGAAGTCTTTTTATAATTATGAGGACGCAATTATGCCGAGAAAATCTATTTGTCGATGAGAGCCCTTAATTAGACTAAAAGCGCCAGCGGTCGGATAGCGTCAGCTATCAAATCGACCGATGGACAGCTTTAGGATTATTAAGGAGCGCAGAATCGT
>NZ_LR733873.1:0-42650 GCF_902506595.1 Staphylococcus sp. 8AQ | reverse complement strand
TGGGAATAAAAGTCAGTCTCAAAATTAAGACCGAAGAGTAAGTGCTATGGGCTGTCAGCCCATAGCACTTACTCTTCGGTCTTAATTTTGAGACTGACTTTTATTCCCATTCCTTTTTGGTTTCATTTTTGATACTGTATTTTGCATGGTTTTGAACAACATTTTTTGATAATTTCCTTTATCGTTTGATATGCAACACTTTTCTGCTTATTTTATGATATTGCTTTTTATTTATTTGATTTTATATTTACTTTTTGATATGTTTAGCGTATGTTCAAGGATTTTTATCATTTTATTTATAAGTATTATTTATTTTATATAGTTTTTATATATTTTGATCTGCACAAAAAAAGACTATAAACGCCGTCATTAAAGCATTTATAGTCAATATTCATATTTTATCTATCCATATGTCCATGATAATTATAAGGTGTTCCACCTAACTCGTGATATCTTTCGTACATATATTCACTTAATTCCTCATAAGCGTTATTCAATCGGTTAAAAGCGTTTCTAGTGCCGATAAATTCCCTATCTTCTAATAAAGCTCTACGCGTATAAGCTACTTCTTTAGCAAAAATCATATTTAAGGCGTATCCCTCACTTTTTCGCCTATTTGACTGCCAATATTGTAAATCCGCACTTTTTACCGGTGGTAATACTTCTAATAACCGTTGTGGGTCGGGTCTTTCACGTCTAACATCTTCATAGTCTGGCAATGCATCTGCCATAAGCCCAGCTTCTTCGTCATATCCTAACTGAGCTAAAACTTTAAAAATATCATTAAACGATTCTCCTACTTCTCCCGTTTCTAACGTATTTCTATAATCTTTAAAACTACCTAAATAATCACTTTTCGCCATATCTATCAAAGATAGTATTTTTTGCTTTTGCTCTCTATTGTCATGCTCTTCATCACTTTCTAATGTATCTATAAGTAACTGTAAACCGTCAACATCTATATTGTTTTTTTCTAAGGACTTTTGAAGACTTTCTAAATAATCAATACTAACATTTCTATACAAGGCATTTACAAGCTTTTTTAGGCTTTCTTTACTATCTTTAGGGTCAAAATAAGGATTCGTCTCTCTTTGCTCTTCTATACTCTCTATTTGCTTTTGTGCGTTGATCCTTGCGTTTTTCTTTAAAACTTCTATTACTTCGTCATCTTTTTCGGTCGTTTCTAGTCTTTTCTCAATTTCATTAATAGCTCTTACTAAACTTCTATATTCTCTCCGATACTCGTTCATATACTCATAACGTTCTTCTAATGATTCTAAGTAATTTTCTTTGAGCCCGTTAAACTCTTCCATAATTCGCTCTATAGCGTAAAATTTATCTAAATTCGTTGAAGGCATGTTATTCAATCCCTTTCAATGTGATTTCTGTTCTAGGTCTATGCAACTCTTGAAATTTAGCTTTAGCCACCATAACAATACGACTATCTTTGATTTCTAAACCTTTAAAAATACTGTCAAAAGCAGCTTTTTCTAAGTTATCAATATCTGGTGCCGTCGTTCTCATAATATTATTAACGCCCTTATATCCTTTGGGTGCTTGCACAAAGAATTTTATTTCGGCTTTTACACCGTACGGGCAAGCCATAACATCATAAAAATCCTGATTTAAAGCATTATCTCTCTTTAACATTTCTTGTACATCTCTCATATATTGATTGTATTTTTCTGGATAGTACGTAATATTTTTAGTTTTACCGTCTGAGCCTTTTACACTTCTAAAGTTAGGGCGTGGCGTTGCTACTGGGGGAATATCAATAATATAGCTCCATTCTTTAGCCATTCATATCACTCTCTGTCTTCTGGTTTATAATCCATTTTCATATCTTTCATATGCTTTGCTATAGCATTTTCTTGACGTTCCTTATTTAACTCCTTTTTAGTTTTAGGTTTGGCGTAAGCGTCTGGGTTCTCTATATAATCATTATATAAATCTATAAGCTTGTTTAGTTCTGAAACAGAAAACATTTTATATAAAGCCTCTTGTTCACCCTCTGTAGTTAAATATTTCTTCATTTGTTTTTTAATTCTAAAAACTGATGGTTTACTATAATTTAATCGTTTTGCAATTTCTTCCCAATGAACAAAATTTAGTAAAAAGTCATTTAAATTTTTGCATTTAGTTTTTGCTATTTTTATTTGCTTAATCGTTTTGGTATTAGCCATAATCATCACTCATTTCTATTAATATTAATTAAATAAATACTACAATTAAGATACTATGTACGCAACGAAAACAACGTACACAAAGAACACAAATCATATATTTTAAAACACTTTATATATAATATTTGGCTCAAATTATAAATATAAATACACATTATTAATATAAAGGCTATTTTATTAAAAACATTAATATTATATTTAGTAAGCTAATAGTATTTTAGACTTCCATCACTAATAATATATATCATTTTTATGCGTTAGTATAATTTTTGATACTATATATATTTGAAAATTAAAGTTATTCTTGGTATCTATTTTGTAACTGTAAAATTTATTATATAAAATTATATTTAAATATATTTATTCTTATTAATAGTTATATCTCGTTTGTTAAATAGTTATTATTTTTAAGATTTAATTGTTTTAAATATATTGTTATTCCTTAAAAAGGTACCTTAATAAAATAAGTTGTTATCATCAATATAAACAAATAATTCTAATTCTTTTTTAATTTTGATTTTTTAGAATATCTATTTGTATTTACGTAATCAACTAATTTATCAGCTATATCTTTATATTCTGTGTTGATTGCGTGATTTTCAACAAAGATAAACACATTATCTCCGGCTAATATTTTGCCAGTTACTTCGTCATAATCTACATCGTCAAAATGATTTGCAATATATATAATTAATTTTACTTTGTAATCTTTTTTATTCAATTCCTAAACTGTTTTGACTAATTTTTCCTATTAATTTTAAATAAGAATAGCGCACTTACTCCGTGTATCACCTTAATCGGTAACTCTCAACGTAAATAAATGCGTTTCTCAGCGTCATTGATTTAATTTTTTTAGTAATTTATATTTGCTTACTTCTTTTTAAATGGCTTTTGTTCATCATAAACTTCTTTACTTAATATTTTACTTAATCTTTGTATTCCGTAATCTTCAACATATACAAAATTTTTCTTTTTAATATACGGTTTGATTTTAACTTTAAATTTAACTGTCTGACCTGTTAAAGATTTATATTCTTCATAAAACTTGTTGCGTTCCTGTAACCAAATATGATCGATGATTTCACCATTTATTTTTACATTTTTCAGTAGTATATGAACATTTTCCTTATATATACTAAATCTATCTGAATAACGTCTATATTTCACACTTTTTAATTCTCCAGTTAATACAACATCTTGATTTTTAAATTTCCTTAATTGCTCTCTCATGATTTCATCTCTTTTCTTTTTAGTTAGCTTAGTTCTTATAATGTTCCTTTTTAATTCTATATGTAAACAAAGTACACTACGTACTCTTTAAACAATTTCATTACTTTTCTTGTGTACTGCGTACACTTTGAATAATTCAACTCATGATTTTAAGAAATGCCTCAATATTCCTAAAGGACATAATTTTGGTGTGTTGATAAACGTTTACTAAATACAAATATTAAAGTATTCATGCTACTATCTCCAAATTTAGAAATAAATAAAAGTGAAAAGGGGCATTATATTGATTATTTAGAATTCACATTTAATATTGAAAATTGAAAAATGTTTATATTCAAGGAAAACAACCTTATGCACGTATACTTAAGAAGAAAAAACAGTAGTTAACCTTGAGAAAACTTTGTAAGTTGATATACCAATAAACCATTAATCACTTATTGTGTTTATTACCTATTGAATAGCAAAATAGAATATAAAAATAGGCGTCTGTATCGATAACACAATACAAACACCTAATAACATATAAAGAAATTTAGATTCAACTATCATAATCTACAAAGTAGTTAACAGTGAAAATGAATTGGAATCGTATCCTGTAAAGATTATAAATATTCATTTAACAAACTATTTATAGATCATTCATACTTCTTAAACATATAGTAACACATCTTCGACAGTAAACAATCTTATAACGTACACTGCGTACACAAATGATTTAAATAGAAGTTCCCCTTGAGAATACTACGACTAATTTAGACATAGATTATCAATTCTTATGTTCGTTTATTTTCAAAGCTTTTTAATGAACTTTCGAGGTGTCTTACATTAGTAGGAGACTGATTCAAATATATCGTTTCTAGTATACTTCTATAATCTGATACAGACATAATAAACGCGTTTTCATCATTTTTCGTCATAACAATTTTCACATCCCTATATTGTTTAACTTTTTTATGATGCTTATCAAATTGTTTGTATAATTAGCAATATTTGTCATAGTCTCATCTCCTTGTTTTATAGATAAAATGTACAACATTTTGTCCTTTTTTCAAATTAAAAATAAGCGGGACTATTACCCGCTTCTATAATCTATTATTTTAGTTATGTAATTATAAAGCTTTGAAAAATGAATATTTTTCATACAATTTAGAACAAAAAGAGGCAACAACATACCAATCTCATAGCCAAACCTTTAGAAATTATGCTATTGGAGTTTCCGTCATTGCCTCAACAGTCAGACTAATAATTAGTTAGATTACTTAGTTAAAACGGGGACATCCTCTTACTTCATATTATAAAACGAGGTGATACTAATGATAAAATTAATGAAATCAAAAATCAAAGCATATATCAATTACGCTTTAGGTGTATTAGTTATCGCCATTACTCTATTTATTATTTTTATTTCTAACACTCCTAATTAAACAACGATTCACTGATAACACTATGATTATTCAAACAATAGTTAGTAAAAAAGCAAGTGTGTCGGATTCTAGTATCCAACGATTGAGAAGTGGAAACTGTCCAATCGAAAGTCTAAACAATTAGTAGTAAATAAAAACTCAATTCATTATGGCGTACACTACGTACACATATCAAAAAAACTTTTCAGCGAAGCGGCTTCTTATATTACATCCACTTCTATTTATCTGTCTATCATCTGTTTTGACTATTAATATTTATTCTAACTTTTATAACTCATCATATGTAATTAAATACAACTCAAGAGATTTATTTATTATTTTTTATATTTTAGTTACATTCATACAATAAATCGTTTGATCGATGTACAATCGCTATTTAGTTCTAGTGATTATATCCATTCTGGTATTTTTTCTCTACTTATTTGTGATTTACGTTTTCCATTTATACCGAGTATCTTCAGGATGATATTTCGTTTGATTCCGCTTCTCATTATCAAATATGAACTCTATACATTTAACATTAATAGATGAAATATAAAATCACTCCCTCAATTTGATCATTGATGAATTAATCCATATTCGTCATATACTCCGTATCAATTTTTAGTACTAAATATATTTCATTAATATCTTTGTCTAATAGCTATCTAACTGTATTATCATATCTTGCCGAATAACTATTATATTGACCACCTAATTTTAACAATTGTTCATCATTACTTAAATTATTTATTTTATAAAACGGAAAACATTTTCGCTTCTCTGTTTTTTTCATTGATGTATATTTACTTTGTACCTTTTGAATACCTTGAATAGATAAGTCTAGATTATTGATAATTTGATTCATTCATTAACTTTTTATAGTAGTCTAGGTCCTATTGTCTATGATCTATGGTAAATACGTCTTATATATGTCGTATATATACGGAAGTTTCCCACTTTCACATACTTGAGCCAATAATTTTTGATATATATGGCATTCTTTATAATTGACTTCACTGGCTGATTGGTGTAGCGCTATTTCTATCTTTTCGTGAGAAAATGATTCTAATAATTCATGAATGAAATATGCGAATGTCTTGGTCATCACTTTGTCTTATTTCCTCTTAACATCTATTTTAGATATAAAAACATGTATAGCTGCATCACTTTTTTGATCTCTATCATTCTTTTCAATCTTATATCTTGCTATATAGTTAAAATCATGCTCTATATCGTCCATATCATCGCCGTATTAAGATCACTTAAGTAAATCTTCCCCTTTATTTAAAAACATCTCTAAATAGCCATCTGAAACGTATATATATGATTTAAGTTAACATATTGTCTTAAGTCCATGGTAAATCTCCTCCTTGTTTATTTTGATTTTATATAAATTGTTAATTATTCACTAGATCTTTTAATGCATTATCATACTGCTTACTCACTTGATTAGCGATACTTAAAATATCACTTTCATTATCATCTGGTTTAACCGCTTCTAATATGATTTTTCCATTAACAACGTTAAAAGCAATATGCTGTCCTTCGACGACATCTAATGCTTTGATTACTTCTTTAGGTATCGTTAATACATTACTATTACCACTTTTTCTTAATTTTCTTGTATGAACCACCGTCATATGTACTACTCCTTCCTTTGATTATTAACTATGATTATTTCGGTATCGTTATGTGATTAATCTCCCTCTAACTCTTAAAAATAGGTTCTCTTTATACTTTTTGACCTACCATCATTCGCTCTATCATCGCATTCTATTATTTTGGCTTTTATATCCTTATATTTTTAGTATATCTGGATTAATTCTAAACGTGGTAGATATTTTTCTTCTATAACTTCCAAGTACACAACGTACACAAACAAAGCACATAGAAGCGGTATTGGTGTCGCTCCCATGTGCTTTGTTTGTGTACAGTTGACATCGGCTTAGTTTAATGATCTTAATAATCTTTTTACATATCTAAAGGTTAAATATACATTACACAATTAAATGTAACACTAGTTTGCCTATAATTGCTTTATAACCTCATTTAAAAACTCTGAAGATGATGAATAATTATTTTCTTCAACTAACTCATCTAGTTTTTTCCTAACTGAAGGCTGTAACATAAATTGATATCTCTGCTTCTTTTCTTTAATTTTATCTTTTTTTATCTCTATTTTTTTATATGATATATTGGGTGATACTGCATTTTCTAAAGCTTTTTCTATATTCTTTTCTTGATCGTTACTATCTTTTTTTTTATTAAAAGCCATTTTAAAGCTCCTTTCGCAATATATAATATACATGTGCATGTTTGTATGTGTGGGTGTACACAATATTGTGTGTTGACATTCAAGGATAAATTAAATATTCTCTTTTTAATTCATATTAATCAAGCATCTTTAATAGCTTCACAACTCTTTATAAATTGGTGAAAAAAACTTTTCTCCTTTAAGTATATTGAAGGCTCTTGTTTAAATGATACAATTGGCTTTTTCTCTAAAACACTGCGTGTAATTAATTCCTTATCAGGAAAATAAGTTATATAATCCTCTTGATTTTCAATGCTTTTTTTAAAATTAATTGATGATTTAGTATTATGTTTGACCATATTTCCAACGAAAAAAAGCTTAGCTGTGACATAGCTTTCTCGTGTCCTAAAGTCAATTAAGTCCTTCTTCAATTTATTAATACGATATGAAATGTTTGCATTCGAATCATCACTAAAGCCACTTGGCTTATTAGGAGAAATTACTTTATGGCTTACCACAATCGCATTTCTTGTTGATGTACTGAAATCGGGATGTGTATCAATAATAATATAGTCATATTGACCAATATTATATTCCTCATAGTAATCATCCAGCCACATATATAACTGCATGTCTTTTCCATCTGTCGTACTCATATGCTTCTCATACTCATCTAAACGTAAAAAGCCACTGATAAGATCTATATTATTATTAATACGGTGTATCTTAACTTTTTCTTCAATATGCAATGCATCTATTTTTTCGAATATAGATAAGACCGTATTCTTTTGATCATAAATTCCTAATATTTGAGATAAGTTGCATTGATGATCTAAATCTATCATTAAGACTTTATAGCCTAGATCAGATAAATAGCCAGAAAAGTTATAGGATAATGTTGTTTTACCTACTCCGCCTTTAACGGCTGCGAAAGTAATTATTTCCATTTGTACACCTCCGTCTTTATTTTAACATACACATACACACACGCATATACATATGTATATGCGTGCTAATAACTAAAAAATTCTCTACTATTATTTAAATTCATTGGCAACTACTGACGTATTTATCTATTACTAATATAAAAATAGTATTTTGTTTTATCTGATACAATATTAGCAAACAAAACATATATATTACCTAGAGCCGCTTCTATTTATTATATATAATTACTTTTTACTATGTAGACTACTCTGTTTATCTTTTAAATATATATTTTGACTTTTAACTTTATCCAATTTATAGTAATAAAATAAAAAAAGAAAGAAAGAGAGAAAGAGAGAAAAAATGGCAACTTTACCCAAAGAGGTTAGACAAAAATTAGAAGCTAATATTAATATTTATAAAGTAACTAGTAAGAACATATATTATACGGATGATTTCAAAATTAAAGCTGTAGAAGAATTAAACAATGGCAAAGACCCCGAAGATATATTTAGGGATGCCGGAATAGATGTAAGTATTCTTAGGCGATATCGTAAGGAAAAATACATAGAGGGTAGGTTACAAACATGGAATAGTCAGCAAATTAATATTAAAGAATTAAACAAAGAGAAAGATACATCAGCCTTTAAAACACAAGGAGAACTCTCTAAAATAGGTATATACTCTAAAATACTGTCTCAAGGAGAGCATATAATTGAAGAATTAGAAAAAATTGAAATTGAAATAAACAAACTAGACCTTAATAAAGAAAAATATCAACCTATTATTGATCTAACAAAAGAAGGAATAATTAGAGCAGTAAACAAAATATAAGGCTTTATATTTTATTATTACTTAGTTTCAGTAATAATATATACTGATTCCCCTTTAAGCAGACACATACACACATATATACACACCAACACGTTTATGTGTATATATGTGTGTATGTGTATTTTAGTCTGCTACCTTATATAAATCGTTTTACTACAGCAACTTAAGATTTTATATAGGACCTGTATCATTGATTCATACTCTTCTGAAAAGATTGTAAATAAAAAGAATAAATTCAATATATATTATAAAGACCTTATGTCTAAAATACGTAGCAAATAGACATACTAATAACGCCTAACCATAATTGCTAATGATGGTAATGTCTTTTACTAATTCAATTTATCCTTGCATTTCCTATGGTCCACTACTCGCAAATCTTATATTAGGTTATCAAAAAGGCATTTTCTTAGCCGTTGCGTATTGATTGGCGGCATGTAATTCGTTTGACGTTATTTGTTTTCTAATATTGCTATTCATCAATTGACTTGATGTCGTAATAACATTTGGTAAGTCACCAAATAAAGCCGTTTCAGGACTTTTTGTAATAACACCTCTGTTATAATCTTCTTCGTGTCTTTGAGTAAATGCGCCTTTGATACTTACAACTAGATAATTACATACTTCAGTCATCTTTTTATTGTCTTTTTTATGTTTTCGGTTTACACGGATTAATGCTTCTACAATTTCATTCTCTAAATCTTCAAGACGATAATTTGTTTCGTAGAGTTGATTATATTTATTTTTGGCGTCACAAATCACACTCATCGCACGCTGTGTTTCTTAGTCGTGTAATTAACAATAAGCGTACGGATAAAAGTCGGGAAATTCTTTAGTAATTGTTCTTTTAGCATTTTTTTCTCATCGATGAAATCAGGTAAGTATTGTTTGATGTATTTTTTGTAATAGCGTATTTGTTCTTTTAATGATTCATTTTCAGTTTTGAATGAGGCTGACTCTGATATATACTGTGCATTTATGTTTATAGTGTTACTAGAATTTTTAATATTACTAGATGACATATTTTGTTAATCAGATGCATTATTATTGTGATTATGTCCTTCCATATCGACATTATTTGCCCTATTTTGTTCAACATTTACATTATGACTTGAGACATAACTATCGTTTGTATCAACTTGTTTGATTACATTGTTTTTTTCTTTTTTTAGGCTTTAATACATAATAACGGTTTTATGTTTTGAAAATATGATTAATTGTAGTAGCTACATTACTCACGATTAATAGATTGTATTTGACTAAGATATTGATATGTTTTTTAGTGTATGCTTTGATTTGATGTTTAATGCGTCTATGAAGCGATTATAAGTATATTTTGTATATACTACACCGTGATTGTCCACAAAGCGTCCAGTTGTACGGCTATTTTTGATAGGAAGATATTGATTGATATGCCGCTTCAAATAAGAATTTAGGTAATTCGATATATGTGTATTTGTTGGATTTTGTCTCTTTATTATAATAATAGAATTGTTTATCCTCGATTTTAGGCATGTAGACGTAAAGACGTTGTTTACCTGTTTTTGAAGTAACATCAATAAGTCCTACTTTTATTAATTCTTTTTTGAATTTAGTGATTGTGTTCACACTGATTTTTAACATTTTCTTGAAATAATCGGTCTCAAATTCGATATACTGATAGCCATTTCTATCTACCTCGATAGTATCTTTATTCATTCGATATATCATCGTGTCTACAATTAACATATACATCGCTTTTGACTTCACATGAAGCCCTCTGTATTGTGGATCAAATAGTAAGAATTTGTATAATATTTGTAACTTACATAAATTTACATGTATTATACAGTATTTTAAATTTTACAATAGTGCTCTAATAATATACATATAAATAACAGTATAAGTACGAATGTATGTAACATGGTATTTATAGAAACCTTTTTCATAGTGGTTGCTGTCTCATAATCGCCGCCCTTTTTAATATATTTTTATAAATATTTTTAAAACCTTTTTAGGACTTGTTTGATGCTTAGAGAGACAATGGATTTAAGGTGTTAAAGGGAGTAGTTTTGCCACATTAAAGGCATAGTTTTGCCACATTAAAGGCATATTTTTTTTGTTGTTATGCCTATAGTTCTATGTTACTGTATAAACAAGCTTTAATACATAATATTATAGAATTTAAAAGGCATATTTTTGCCACATTAAAAGCATAGTTTTTTTGTTTTTATGCCTTTGTTGAAAGGAGAGTTATTATATGAGCGGAGAAACTGTTATTTACAAAAATGAAATGAATTTAGTTCCATTACGACGCTTTACTGCTACTGAAATTAACTTATTTTTTGCTATGTGTAATAAGCTCAAAGAACAAGATACTAATACACTTCATTTATCTTTTGATGAACTCAAAGAATTAAGTAATTACAGTCCAGAAACACGTAACATTAACAGGTTTGTAGATGATCTCCAAAGAGTTTACGATAAGATGTTAGATATCAGATATACTATTAGAACTGAAACAAAAATTAAAAAATTTGTCTTATTCTATAAGTATGAAATAGATATATCGGAAAAATATTTAGAAATTGCTACTTCTCCTGATTTAAAATATATCTTAAATTCAATTACGAATAACTTTACTAAATTTGAATTAAAAGAGATGACACACCTTAAATCTACCTATTCAAAAAATATGTTTAGATTACTTAAACAATATAAACATACTGGCTATATGAAGATTAAAATTGAAGACTTTAGAGAACGATTAGATATTCCAGAATCTTATAGAATGTCTAATATTAACCAATTTGTTTTAACACCGATTATCAAGGAGCTCTCTCCAATATTTAATAACCTCAATATCAATAAAATCAAAGCTAAAAAAGGACGTAAAATTGAATGGTTAGAATTTACTTTTGACTCTGAGAAACGCATTCACAGTAAACGACAACCTCAAATGGCGGATATAGGTAAGTCACGACAATATATAAGTCGTGAGAAAACACCAAAATGGTTAAAAGAACGCACATATGAAAAACAAACACAAAATGAGTATGATCCACAATTAGAGAAAGAACGAGAAGCCTTTTTAAAACAACTTGAAGTCGATTGGGAAGAATAGAAAAAGTTTACAAAAGATAGTATGAAAGATATAATTAAAGTAACAAATGAATTGCTAACTAGTATATACCAAAAAGACACAAGTGCTGATAACACTTGTGCCATAGTAAGCCCGTTAAAAAGACGGTGACTTTTCGGATATTACTTAATAACCATTCTTCCTACTCTGTCAAAAGTTGGGATGGTTATTTTTTTTGGCTTAATTTAATAAGCTCGATGATAAGACCGATGAACGTAATGAGGAAAATTCCAAATTGCAACATGGTAGTTATATCAACCAAGAGGCGTCTCCTTTCTAAAGATTTGATTGATACCATCATAGGCAGCACGCTCCTTATACTCAGATTAGCCACCATCGATCCAACTTGCTTACATTGATCATTATATAGATGTAAGTAAGTTTTTTAAAGTTGTGTTCAAATATATAACTTTTCAAGTATATGCAGGCATACAATATACATGCATACAATATGCGCGCATATTGTATGCAACAGCTAAACAAATATACAAGTAAACAAGTTTAATAGTTTACTATTAAATAAGTATACGCTATGTGTAGGTTACACAAGTGTAACTTACATAAATATACAAAAGTTCTCTTCATGAAAATGCATGAAAACGTGTGGTTAAGGGTATGTATAAAATGTGAATAGTCCATGAATTCACATAAAAGGGAGAAACGCTGATTTAACGGCGTTTCTCCCTTTTCCTTTAGTTAACATAATAAAGTCTTATAGGTAGTTAAAACGTATATATTATACATCTTCCAAAGGTAGTTTCATACCTTTCCAGCCTTCTAAAGCTCCAGCTAATTCATAAGCCTCATAATCATTTTTATATAATTCTAATAATGCTTCTTTTCCTAAAATAGTTCCGCCTGTCCAATCATAAACTACATAAATCGTATCTTTAGATAAAGTGTTCAATTGATTTTTTAAATCCTTAGCCGGTATTTCAATAGAATTTTTAATTTTATCTCCTTTAACTTCTTTTGGTGCATTTCTCACATCAAGAATAGTATATCTATTTTCACCACTTTCCATATCCTTAAGTACTTCATGATGATCAATGTAAAAACTTAAAAATGTCTCTAAAAAGTCTATTTTGTTCATAAAAAATCATCCTTTTCTAAATTAATTTTAAGTTTGTTTGCTAAGAAATATAGTTGTTCCTTTTCTTCTTCACTAAAATCAGAAAAAATATTTGAAACAAGTTCATAATTATATGGTAAAAATTCTTCTAATTTATTTAGCCCTTCACTAGTCAATTGTACATAGTTAGTTCTATTATCCTTTAACACTTTAACTCTTCTAATCCAATTTTGCTTTTCCAATCCCTTTAAAACACCGCTAATAGTTGATTTTTTACTACCAATTTTGCGGGACAAGTCTGAAGGTGATAAAATCATGTCTTTTTCATAAGACAACAACATCATTATCGTAAATTTACTTTCAGATAGCTCAAATTTTTGAAAAAGGAAATCATGATTTGATTTTATATTTTTATAAGCTTTTTGAATCTCAAAATACGTAAGTACAGAGGTAATATCTAAATTATCATACTCTTTTTTTAAATTTCTCAACTTATTGATTGAGGGGCTATCATATAGATAAAAATCTTCCAAAAAAACACTCCTTCAAAGTAGTTAGGCACCTAACTACTTTGAATATAACATTCTTTAATAAACTTTAAAAGTACTTTTAATTTACATAATTAATTATTATGGGTAGTTAGTTTGTATAACCTATTCATTTTATAAATAGCTATTAATTCAGTGTAAAAAATAATACAAAAGAGACATTCTTATTAATAAACCATTATATGCTTGTTTAGTAAATATCACATTATCCATGTCGTCTGTATCTGAAGAAAGTTCAGCTTCTCTTGGTCCAGGACTTAGAATAGGGATCCTATTCTTATCATTAAACTTTTCTTTAGATACTATCAAATTATTTTCTAATGATGGTTTTTCATCAACTTTTTCTGAATAAGCAGAATTAAAATCTGGCAGTTCAAAAGGTATGATATCTAATATATCTGCTTGCTCTAATACTCTTTCTACATTATGGACTATAGAGTAATCAGTATTTTTTAATAAATTTAGAATATCGCTATTTAATTCTTCTCCATTTGGCAATAGAAATATAATTTTCTTAATATCAAACTTTTCTAAACCTATAACAATAGAACGAATCACTCTACAATTAATATCTCCGCCTATTCCTATAACTTTATCTTCTAAACCATTTAATTCTTTTGACATCGTATATAAATCTAATAAAGCTTGTGTAGGGTGCTCATTTGTTCCATCTCCAGCATTAATCATAGGAGTATGGGTGACCTACGATGCTTTTTCAACAGTATAATTTTGAAAATGACGCATAACCATGATGTCTGAATACTGTTCAATATATTTAATAGTATCTGACATACTCTCGTCAAAATAATCATCAGTGCGTGCTACTTTAGGTCCACCCATATCTATGACTTGTCCACCTAATCGATACATGGCACTTGTAAAACTCATTCTAGTTCTGGTACTTGGTTGATAAAAAAGTGTAGCAAGAATTTTACCTTCTAAATCCTTAATTACTTTTCCATTTTTTAAAGCTTTTTCATAATAATCTGCTTTTTCAAAAATAGTATTAATATCAGTAAGATTCACATTCTTCATCGATAATAAGTTATTAATCAATTTTATTTTCCTCTCTTTCTACAATTTTTGTTTCCCAAGAGGCTGAATCAAACATAGAATAACTTGGAGTTGACGGTAATTCTTTATATTCTGGAATATCTTTCAGACCAGTTATTTCAAAACTCAATCTTTCTACTAAAAGACCTTGAGCTAAAGGGGGACATCCAGCAAAGATAGGGCATTCTTTATTATTAATTAACCAATCATCTAATCTTTCTTTGGATGGAAATTGAGGGTATTCTGGAAAAAGAGAATAAACTATTTTTCTTGTATTTTTTTCATCTAGCTCTGAACCTGGCTTGATATCAAAATAATCTTCAGCTGACATTGAATCTTTAGTCCATTTAAAGAAGAAAGCTCTATGACCAAATACTGGCACAGTTAACATAAATTTACATCTTTCATTCTTTTGAAAAGCTCTATGTAATGCATAGCGAGCTTCTAATTCAAATAATTCAATTTTATCTAAAACATAATCACAACCTTCTACAAAATCATCAGCAGTATTATTATTAATACCTTCAGGATAAACATCAACATTTACATCTCTTGAAATATTAAATATAGATTCTCCAACTACTTCTGCCTTATTTCTTCCAAGATTATCCAAAGATGCACCAAATTGTCTATTAATATTAGAAAGCTCAAAATAATCTGGATCTGCTACTTTTATATGACGAACTCCTAATCTTACTAATCTTTCGGCTACAGCACCACCTATACCACCACAACCGGCAATGCCTATTACCACTTCACTAATTTTATTTTGACGCTTTTTGGCTTCTTCATCAGTATTTCCTAACCAACCTAAATTTCGCTTAACTCTTTCCCAATATCGTTTTTCATCAAAATCTGCAGTATGTTTAATCACTTTAGAATTCATTATGAAACTCCAAAATATAATATTTTATAACAACTACATCACTCGACACAGAAAAAATTAAAATATAAGTGGTTTAATACACTTTCAATAAGTACATAATCATAAAAGCACTTTATTTGTCAAAATATTTCGTTTTTTTATTATGGGATGTTCATATTTAGATATGTCTTGAAAGCACTTTTTCCTTTTTTGGTTAAATTAAGACATCGATTAATTTCACTATTCTCTATCCAAGATAATTCGATCATTTTTTCAGTTATTTGTAATGCAACCGGTCCTGCCATATGATTTTTTCTTTCAGTCCAATCTATATGCTTTGGAATAGATTTAGAATACATGCTTTTTTCTGTTTCCATTCCAATTTTTTTAACCAATTTTTTCCATTTTGAGTCAATTTATAACATTCTCCTTTTTCTTTAAGATAATCATTTTCTAATAAAGCTTCAGTAAATTTAACCCCTATTTTCCCAGCAATATGACCATAACAAGTGCGTATATACGACAACTTTTCTTTTTTTGTTGTTTCTTTTAACGATTTGCTATTCATAGGAGGAGATATAACAGATAAAGCATTGATTGCATCAATGACTTTGTCATTATCAATTTTATAATAGCGATGTCGTCCCCATGTATTAACTGAAATAAAATTAGCTTCTACTAGTTTTGAAAGATGTTCACTAGCTGTTTGAGGTTTTACACCAGCTAATTTAGCTAATTCTCCAGCTGGAAGAGCTATGCCACTAGATAATTCAATTAACATAGTTAAACGTGTCTTATGTCCAATAAGGAGAATATTATCAGAAAAATTTTCATACATATAATACACCCTTTCTGTTAGTACAATTTAATCATACCCATATAATATTTCGGTGTTAAGCGAAATATTATATGGGTATGATTAAATTAGTTAAATGAGGAGGTATTATAGATGAATTCTTCTAAGTATTTCGATCATTTAGTTGTTTTTACAGCAGGAATAGGAATGTTTTTATCCACCCTTGATAGCGGAATTATAAATGTCGCATTACCTACTTTATCTAAATCTTTTAATGTTGATACTTCTTTTATTACTTGGAGTGTCACACTATATACTTTATTATTAACAGGCACAATTATAATATTTGGGAGACTAAGCGATAAATACAGTCGTTTAAATATATATAGTTTAGGATTAACTATTTTTTTAATAGCTTCTATTTTATGCGGTTTTTCAAACAACGTCATACAATTAATCGTTTTTCGTGGTTTACAAGGTATAGGTGCAGCAATGTTACAAGGAACTGCTACAGCTATTATTACTACAACCATTCCTGAAAATAGACAAGGTTCTGCGTTAGGAACGTTAAGTATTCTATTAGGAATAGGTCCTGTTTTAGGTCCAAGTATTGGAGGTCTTTTAATATCTGTAGGTAATTGGAGATGGATATTTTGGGTCAATATTCCCTTTATATTTATCGGTTTAATCGGCTGTTTATTTTTAAAAAGATATATTAAAGAACAAAAAAGTATGTCTATCCATTTAGATATACGTGGAAATTCATTATTATTTCTATCTATCTTTTGTTTATTAATAAGTTTAACATCTTGGTCTTATCACTCAATTTTTAATATATCAGTATATGGCAATTTCCTAATCTTTATTGTTTCTTTTTGCCTATTTATTATATGGGAGTTAAAAACGAATCATCCTATCATCGATTTACGTTTATTCAAGAATGTATCATTTTCATCTCCAATATTTGCAATATTTGTATTTGGAGGTACAACATCTTTAGGTTTTATCATTCCTCCATATATTTTAGAAAAGATTAATCATCTTTCATCTTGGCAAATAGGATTAGTTAACCTTGCTTCTCCTTTAGGATTAGTACTTATTTCAAAAATATCTGGTAAATTAATTTCTCGCATTGGCAATATTGTATTAATGACTACAGGACTAATTATTATGATTGTGGCATATACAAGCCTAGGATTATTACAATATATATTAAATCCAGTGACAATAAGCTTGTTATTACTAATATATGGTATAGGAGGAGGGTTTTTCCTACCGTCTAATACTTCAGCAATAATGGGAACTGTATCTCAAGATATGCAAGGTACTGTTGGAGCTACACAAAGAATGGTTCAAAATATAGGTATTGCTTTTTATACAGCAGTTACTTCATTATTTATCAGTAATTCATCAAATTCAGATAAACTCATAGAAGGGTCAAGTCATGCATGGTTATTTGCATCAATAACACTCTTTTTAGCATTATTACCTTTTTTATTAAAAATATTAAAGACTAAATATGAACCTAATTAATATATTTATAACAAATAATACTTCTTTTTCTTTATTATTAGTGGCTATCAATTAGACACTATTTTTTCGTTAGAAAAAATCCTAAGGGGCTTGGGGATAATCCCCAACAAGCAGGCGTCGCTACCACGTAAGTGGCTAGCAAAGCCAATGCTTGCCCAAACCACTATAACGACTTGATTAATTTTACTTTACAGGGTAAAGCAAAATTATATTAAGGAGTTATCTTTCGAAGAAAGCGTGGTGGGATGTGTGAGCGAATCCGAATATTTAAAGTTAAAGAAGTCGGCTGAAACTTTAAATATGAGTGTGCCTTCTTTCGTTAAGAAAAAGGCACAAGGCAATCGATTGGTCGCACCGAAATTTGATAAAGAAACGCGACAATCGATTGCGAAAGATTTAATTAAGTTAGGCGCAAATGCGAATCAGATTGCTAAATATTGTAATCAACATCAATATGACGCACCGAATTATGAGGCATTAGAACATAATATTAATGAATTACGTGAAAGGTTGAATGACATATGGGAAAGAATTTAGAAATAGTAACGAGCTTATTTGTATTAATACTTGCTATAGGCTTTTCAATTTGGAATTTTTATAACCATTCATATACAACAGCCATAATTATGTTAGTTATTGGAGTAATCAATATTGGTTATTTAATTCAAGAAATAATAGAAAAACGACGTGATGATTGCAACAACTAAATTAAGTGCCACCAAATCAACATCACGGGCGATCAATTACGCTGAAAAACGTGCCATTGAAAAAAGTGGTTTAAATTGTGATGTAGACTATGCGAAATCGAGTTTCAAACCCACTCTTGAGTTATATAGCAAAACGGACGGTAATCAAGGTCATGTGATTATCCAATCGTTTAAACCTGACGAAGTCACGCCTGAACAATGTAATCAGCTAGGTTTAGAACTTGCTGAGAAAATGGCGCCCAATCATCAAGTCACTGTCTATACACACAATGATACGGATCATGTACACAACCATATTGTGATTAATGCTATTGATCTTGAGACAGGGAAAAAATTTAACAACAATAAACAAACCTTACGTGATTTAAGAGATTTTAATGATGAGGTGTGTCAAGAACATGGTTTAAATGTGCCAAAGAAAGACACAGCACGTTTACGTTATACACAAACGGAAAAAGCCATTGCCCACCCTAATACGAAATCAACTGTCCAATATTCATGGAAAGATGAAATCAGAGAGGCGATAGACCAATCACAAGCAACGAATATGGATGAATTCAAAGACCATTTAAACCAACATGATATTGAAATTGAACGTGTCACACTCAAAAGCATTACCTATCGACATTTAGCCGAAAATAAAAAGGTGCGTGGGCGTAAACTCGACGAAGATTACAATAAAGGAGGTATCGAAGGTGGCTTTGAAAGACAAATTCAACGACGAAGACAACAAGAACGAGACTCAGACACTGACTTCCAGCCAAAACGACCAACTTCAAACCATGATGAATCAACTGAACGAGATACAAGCATCACGAACAATTATTAACGACGATCGAGACCACGGCCTCGAACTTTAATCAAGCAACTCAAACGAACGAAAAACGATTTATGAGTGCAGCGAGACATTATGTACAACGCATTGATACTGATAATTTAAAACAAGATTTTGAACAAGCGATACAAAAAGAACTCAATGACGTAAAAACAGAAACACAAAACATGGTTAAAGAAATGAAAAGCAATCAAGCAGACCTTCAAAAAGCGAATAGCGAATATAAAAAGACAATAGATGAGCGAATTAAAAAAACGAAACAGCTGTTAAACAATATGATCAAGCATTTAATCGTTTAACCAAAGGGATTACTGTTATGTTTTTCATTTTTGCTTTAACTATGGTCGCATTTTTAGTCTTAAATCTCTTAGGTGACTTGTTAGGTGTTCATCATTTTTACGAATGGATTAACTATGTATTAAAAACCGAGCATTCAGCATGGCGTTATTTCATTCTTTTACTTTATCTTGTCCCTTATCTCTTATTTGGATTGCTTATATATACCATTTTAAGAGCGTATAAGAGTATTTAATTAATAAGTATATAATTCAGGATAAAGATGCTATATAAAGCTTAAATTAGGCTTAAAATAAAAAAGTTGCTATCAGAAATGAAATTTTGTTTCTGATAGTAACTTTTTTAACACTTTTTTCTTTTGAATTTATGAGGGGTGAATTGCCCCTAACTTTTTAATATCTTTTTATAAATCTTTTTAAAACCTTTTTAGGAGGTACTTTAGACATAGAGTGCCAAGGAGTTTAGAATTTTAAAGGCATAGTTTTGCCACATAAAAGGAGTAGTTTTGCCACATAAAAGGCATAGTTTTGCCACATAAAAGGCATAGTTTTGCCACATAAAAGGAGTAGTTTAAATATCATCACTCCTTTTATTCATTGACGCCGCTATAAAAGTGTTTTATGCTTATATTCAATTGGTATAAGGGAGTATTTATTTTTTTAGTACTCCTTTATATGATGCAGTTACTGATGGAGTGATAATAAAATGTCTGGTGAAACAGTTGTATATAAAAATGATCTAAACCTTGTCCCATTAAGAAAATTTACAAGCATAGAAATTAATTTGTTTTTTGTGATGTGCAATAAGTTAAAAGAACAAGACACCTATATGTTACATTTGGCTTTTGATGAATTAAAAGAATTAAGTAACTATAACCCTAAAACGCGTAATATTAATAGGTTTGTGAAAGATTTGGATGATGTATACAAAAAAATGTTGGAATTGACAATTAAGTATGAAGATGATGACATCATAGAGCGCTTTGTGTTGTTTAATCATTATAGAATTCATAAAAAGGAACAATATTTAGAGATTTCAACATCTCCTAATCTAAAGCATATACTTAATTCAATTACGAATAATTTTACAAAATTTGAACTAGAAGAAATGACGACGCTTAAATCAACGTATTCTAAAAACATGTTTAGAATACTTAAGCAGTTTAAACATACAGGTTATTTAAAAATAAAAATAAATGATTTTAGAGAGCGATTAGATATTCCAACATCGTATAGAATGACCGATATTAATAAGAATGTATTAAAACCTATTATTAACGAACTCAGTTATATTTTTAAAGCGTTAAAGATACATAAAGTTAGAGCAAAAAAGGGACGCAAAATAGAATATCTAGAATTTATATTCGAACCTGAAAATCGTATTTATAATAAAAAGTATGTTAAAAGTAAAAATACTGTCGGTTCAAGACAATATATTAGTAGAGAAAAAACACCCTCATGGTTAGAAAATCGAACATATAATAAAGAAGATAAAATTGATATAGATCCTCAATTAGAAAAGGATCGGGAAGCTTTTTTAAAGCAACTTAAAATTGATTGGGATGAGTAACAGTAGAAATAATAAGCATAGATACACTGATATCATGATCTAATACTTCTTGGGAGAAAAAGCCTTGTTCTAAAAGAACAAGGCTTTATAAATATGAATGCTTATTATCTAATTTTCATTTTCCCAGAATATAATATTGAAAACATTTATTGACTCACTAACGTCTCTCTATTTTATTCTTATAAACAGTTTGTTAGGTAAATTATAACACTAGTTAGTGGAGCATTGTAAAATAGAATAAATAATAATGATTAAGAAGATAAGATATTTAAATACTCTTAATTGGTGATAATATATACAACTCATTTATAACAATTGGTGTTGCAATTTTTGCACTATTCTTCTTTGATTTTGACAACTTGTTTACCGAAATTCTCACCTGTAAATAACTTTCTGAATGCAGAAGGTAAATTGTCAAAACCTTCATCTATCGTCACTTCAAATTTAATTTTACCTTCAGACACCCATTGTGCGAGTTGTTCGCTTGCTTCTTTAAAATGATCAGCGAATTGTGCTACTACAAATCCTTGCATTAATGCTTGATTTTTAATCAACGTTCCTTGGATACGTGGCCCAATATCGTCATTTTCATTATTATATGCTGAAATTGCACCACATACCGGAACGCGTGCAAATCGATTTAAGTGTTTAAACACTTCATCAGAAATTGTGCCGCCTACATTTTCAAAATACACATCAATACCATCTGGTACAGCTGCTTCGAGTTGCTGCGTAAAATCATCTTGTTTATAATCAATGGCCGCATCAAATCCTAATTCATCTGTTAAATATGCTGTTTTCTGCTTACCACCAGCAATACCGACAACTTTTGCGCCTTTAATCTTAGCAATTTGTCCTACGACAGAGCCTACCGCACCGGATGCAGCTGACACGACAACCGTCTCGCCAGATTTTGGTTGACCAATTTGAAGCAATCCTGTGTAGGCCGTCATTCCCGGCATGCCTAAAACACTTAAATATAAATGTAATGGTACATCTTTTGATGGCACAGGGGTCACATCGTCTCCATTCACTGTATTTATCTTTTTCCATGGTAATATGCCTGTGACATAATCGCCAACAGATAGACGTTCATCGTTCGATTGTGTGACTTTTCCAACAATATGACCTTGTAATGGCTCATTCACTTGGAAAGGTTGAACATAACTTTTTGTATCATTCATTCTGCCTCTCATGTAAGGATCTACAGATACATAAATGGATTCTACTTGAACCTCACCTGCATGTGGTTCTCGAGTTTCTATTGTTTCAAATCTAAATACATCGTCTTGAGGGATACTTTGTGGTCGTTTTGCAAGTACAATTTGTTGATTATTCATTTATTACTCCTCCAGATATTTAGTTATTGCGTCTGATAATGACAAGTCACCATTGATGATTTGGAATTCGTGACCTTGTAATGCTTCATCAGTTAATACAGAAACAAGCACTTCTGCTACATCTTCTCTTGTAATAGACGGATTTTGTACATTTTCAAATTGCTCACTCATATTGAATTGTTGCGTTTCATGTTCGTTTGTTAAAGCGCCTGGATGCACGATGGTATATTTTAAATTTGCATGTCTTAAGTAGTCATCCGCATAATGTTTTGCAATGGTATATGGTTTCAAGTCGCCTGACGCATCAAACGCTTCTCGACGTGAGTCGTACGTTGATACCATAATAAAGTGTTGATGACCGACGTGTTCACTTGCTTTAATTGCTTTCACTGCACCGTCTAAATCTACAATGATTGTTTGATCGTCACCTGTGCTCCCACCAGAACCAACGGAAAAAAGGATTTGATCATACGGTTTAAATAATTCTGTTAATTCATCAATAGACTGTTTTGCGACATCAATGTAAGTTGCATCGATACCATCTGCTTTTAAAGATTCAACTAGTTCTTCTTTTCTAACACCGGCAGTAAAATCAACATCTCGTGCTTTCAGTTTACGTATAAGATGTTGACCGACGCCACCATTAGCGCCAATAATTAATGATTTCATGTATATCGCTCCTTTATGAAATTATTGATTAGCTAAGATTTTTAAAGCATGTTCAGCAACAGCATGTCCTGATTGAGGATTTTGACCAGTCACAATGCGACCATCTACGACTGCGAAATTGCTCCAGTCATCCTCTTTTTTAAAATGTGCACCGTTACTAATGAATTCGTCTTCTAATAAATATGGCATGTATTCAGTTGTACCATTTGCTTGTTCTTCACTATTTGTAAAACCAGTCACGTCTTTATGATGAACGAGGTAATCCCCATTTTCTTTAATGTCGAGTAGACCCGCCGCACCATGACATACAGAAGAGAGAACGCCTTGGTTATTGTAAATACTTAACGCAATGTCGTTAAGTTCTTTGTTATTTCTAAAATCCCAAATCGCACCATGTCCACCTGCAAAGTAAATAGCTTGATAGTTGCTAGGATTAACCTCTTTTGGAGATAATGTTTGTCCAAATTTATTCATATAATTATGATCTGTGTAGTATTCCCAGTCCTCAGCTCCCATCATTTCAGGGCTAAGACTGATAGGATCAAGAGGCACATATCCACCGTTCGGACTTACGAAATCAACATCATAACCTGCGTCATAGAAATCTTTCGCAAAATGCGTAACCTCTGAGAACCACGCACCCGTAGGTCTGTCTAAATTATCGTATTTCGCAATGTTTGTTACAACAATTAAAGCTTTTTTCATTGTATTTCCTCCTCATTCATGTTTATATAGAGTACAATATCAGTTAAACCTTGATTTAAGAGAAAGGATATGCTTACATGAAACAATATTACATTGAATATGTCTCAGATTATTGCAAAATACCTAAAAGCAAACTACGTTATTACGAGAAAAAGAATATATTGAAACACATCCATAGAGACAGCAATAACAAGCGTTTATACACAGACGACGATATCGAAATGATTAAATTTATCCAGTGTCTAAGGAATTTAAATATGCCATTAAAAGAAATTCAAAAAAACACTGACATGCTCTATCAAAATAAAATAGACATACAAAGTATACTTGGAGCACACCTTGAATTCTTGAATAAACAAAGAAATATGATAAGTGAACACATTTCTCTAATTGAAAAAAAATTGAAAATATAGAATGCTTAGAGCTATCAATTGTATGATTTTCTTGATATAAAGATTAATTTAAGAATAAAAATATGATTATTCACATAGTATAGGAGACTTTATTAATACTCAATTTAAAAGTCAGACAAAAAAGGTAAATAATATATAATTTAAAAAATCCAAACCCACTCAAATTAAAATTTATATTGTTATGAGTGGGTTTGAATTTTGGATATTTGTCAACTGAATAAATTTATTAACTAAATCATAGCAACAAATGCTTCATAGGGTTTTATATTATCTGTATTAATTTCAGTATCATAGTTATGCAATTTTAAATCGCCCTTGTTTAATTTAAGATCAGTTTTTAGACTTGCTGTTTGATTTGTTAGATTACCGACAATGACTGCTGTTTTATTACTTAATGTGCGAGTATATGCAAAGATACTGGAATTTTCTGAATCAATTAAGTTGAATTCTCCATACGTAAAGGTGGCATCTGATTTTTTAAGTTGAATTAAATCTTTGTAAAATTGCAATATAGAATGATCATCCGCTTCTTGTTGTTCGACATTAATTGAAACGTAGTTAGGGTTGACTGGGAACCAAGGTTCAACATTAGAGAAACCAGCATAATCTTCATTATTCCATTGCATTGGAGTTCGAGAATTATCTCTGTTTTCCATGCGGTGTTTCTCTAATAATGCATCAGTGTTTCCGCCTTCTTCTTTAACCATAAGGTATTCATTTTTAACAGATACATCGTTAAATTGCTCTATACTTGTAAACGGAAAGTTCGTCATTCCAATTTCTTGTCCTTGATAAATAAATGGTGTGCCTTGTTGTAGAAAGTAAACAACCGCATGACTTGTAGCTGATTCATACCAATATTTATTATCATTTCCCCATGTAGATACACGACGCGGCTGATCATGGTTTTCGATGAATAGTGCATTCCATCCAGTATTTTCAAGTTTTTTTTGCCAACGGTTCAATACCTTTTTATAAGTTTTAACATCGAAATGAGATTGTCCTGTATTCCATAAGCCTAAATGTTCAAATTGGAAAATCATATTAAATTTACCATTTTCTCTTCCAACCCATTCGTCAGCATTATCGGGATTTACTCCATTTGCTTCACCGACAGTCATAATATCATACTTACTTAATGATTCATCTTTGATTTGTTGTAACCAATCTTGAAGACCAGGGCGGTTCATATCAGCATCAAAAGCCGGGGCATATTTTTTACCTGGAGGAACGGGTAAATCTCCCATTTCCCAAGATTTTTTAAGATGCGTAATTGCATCTACACGAAAACCATCAATACCTTTATCGAACCACCAATTCATCATGTCTATAACTGCATTTCGTACTTCAGGGTTTTCCCAATTTAAATCGGGTTGTTTAACACTGAATAAGTGAAAATAATATTGTCCTGTATTTTCATCAAATTCCCAAGTTGAACCATTAAAGATACTTTCCCAGTTATTAGGTTCAGAACCATCATCCTTCGGATCAGCCCAATAGTACCAATCACGTTTAGGACTATTTTTACTTGAACGAGATTCAATAAACCAAGGATGTTCGTCTGAAGTATGATTGACTACAAGATCTAAAATTAGTTTCATTCCTTTCTGATGGACCTTATCTAAGAGCTCATCAAAATCTTCCATAGTTCCAAATTCTTTCATAATGGCGTGATAATCGCTGATATCATAACCGTTGTCATCGTTAGGAGAAGCATACATTGGACTTAACCAAATAACGTCAATCCCTAATTCTTTTAAATAATCTAATTTTTGAATTACTCCACGTAAATCACCGATACCATCATTGTTAGAATCATTGAAGCTACGAGGATAAACTTGGTATGCGACAGCTTCTTTCCACCATTGTCTATCTTTAATTTCTGTCATAATTCTCGCTCCTTATCGTTTTATGTTATTACAATGACTAAAATATTAGTATGCTTTATGTTTATTTTTAGCCATTTAAATATAGAAATAACAATTTAAAATCTAATCGATTACATTTTAATGTATCAAGTTTTTGAGTTTTTGTAAACGATTACATTAAAGCCAGTTATGTTATATAATAAGTTTAGCTAATTTAGCTCGAATTATATTTAGAAAAATATCTCATTTATTTAGTATTAGCTAAGAGTGAATGCTAGTATAATAACTTTTTTCTAATCAAAGTTGTATATATTGAACAAGGGGGATTCAAGAGTGACAAATATAAAAGACGTGGCTGAACTTGCAGAAGTGTCAACAGCAACAGTTTCAAGAGTATTAACAAATACCGGGAATGTATCTATAAAAAATAGAAAAAAAGTTTTAGATGCTGTAGAAAAATTAAATTATTATCCTAATAGTATTGGAAGACAGTTAAGAAAAATGGAAACTAAGACTATTTTAGTTGTAGTACCTGATATTACTAATCCTTTTTTTACAAATATGCTGAGAGGAATTGAAAGTATAGCTGGAAAGAAGGGATATCAAATTCTTTTGGCTGATGCTCAAAAGAAGAAAGTAAATAATTATTTTAAATACCTTTATGAGAGGCAAGTAGACGGTATGATCCTATTAACATCAAAGTTAAGTTTAAGAACAATGAAAGATATTTATGATAAATACCCAATAGTGTTAGCATGTGAAACAAGCACAAGTTTAGATATCCCTACAATATCAATTAATAACGTTGAAGCGGCAGAAACAGTTACAGATTTTCTTATTAATTTAGGGCAAAAGAAAATAATACATGTTACAGGATCATTAGATAGTATTTTGGGGAAAAAGCGTTTATTAGGATTTGAAAATAAAATGAGACAGTATAATTATCCAGTTACTAAGGAAACAATTATTGAAGGGGATTTTTCTTTAGAATCAGGATATAAAATTGCAAGACATATTTTAAGTATGAAAGATAGACCAACAGCTATTTTTGCAGCTAATGATGAAATGGCCATTGGAATAATTAAAGTGTTGAGAAAACATAAGATAAATATACCGACAGATATTTCTGTTGTAGGGTTCGATAACATTAAATTAGCTGAAATCATTGAACCTGGACTTACAACCTATTCGCAACCTAATTATGAAATCGGAGAAAAAGCAATGGAGTTGTTAATAGAGATTATAGATAAAAAAGCAATAGAAAGAAAAAATATAATTTTAAATGGTAAGTTAATAGAAAGAAAATCAACTATATCCAAATAAATTGTAATCGTTTACAAAATCACTTTCATATGTTATTATCTGTAAGTAATCGATTACATAATTAACGAAGACTAATGTGTGTAGAAAATATTATATGAAATAACAGTCTTTAAAGTAATCGCATACTTTAAAGACTGTTATTTTTTAAGGAGATTTTAAAATGAAAGACACAGATGGTTTAGGTTATCAATACAGTAGTGAGAAAGAAAAGCCATTGTCAGAAAAACTGAGCTTGCCAATATTGAAAAAGAGCATTATTTTTGCAATGACTTTTGGTTTTTTTGGAGTAAACATGGCATTTTCTTTACAGTCAGCTATGATGGCTAGAATTTTCCAAACCTTAGGAGCGAACCCCAATAATCTTGGATGGTTCTTTATTTTACCTCCGTTAGCTGGTTTGATTATTCAACCATTGATTGGTTATTATTCGGATCGTACATGGACAAGATTTGGTAGACGAATGCCATATTTATTAATAGCCGGTCCTATAGGAGTTATCACACTTGTATTATTACCGAATTCAGGATCACTTGGTTTTGGTTATGCATCATTGTCTGCTCTTTTATTTGGAGCAATCATGACACTTTTTATGGACTTAACTGCAAATGCTTGTATGCAACCATACAAAATGGTTATTGGTGATATGGTTCCTGAAAAACAAAGAGACATGGCTTGGTCTTGGCAACAAATTTTTTCGAATATGGGAGGGATTATAGCAACTTTACTCCCATTCTTATTAACACTTTGGGGTGTATCGAACGTAGCGCCTAAAGGTGAAGTACCTATGACAGTCAAAATTGCATATTATATTGCAGCAGTTGTTCTGTTAATTTCAACTATTTGGACAGTACGTTCTGTAAATGAATATAACCCTAAATTACATGCACAGTATCATGGAATAGAGGAAAAAAGAAATCGTAAAAATTCATTGAATTTATGGCAATTGCTTTTAAAAGCACCTAAACAATTTTGGCAAGTATCTTTGGTTCAATTCTTTACTTGGTTTGCCATTATGTATTTATGGACATATACACCTGGTGCTATTGCTAATAATGTTTGGGGTACTACAGATCCTTCATCAGCAGGATACCAAGAAGCAGGTAACTGGTATGGTGTATTAACTGGCGTACAATTTGTAGCATCTATTTTATTTGGCATAGTAGCTGCATATGCAAAACCTCATCAAAGAAAATTAGTATTAAGATTTGGTTTACTCATGGGTGCTATTGGATTTATATCAATCTTCTTTATTCATTCACAGTGGTTATTAATTTTATCGTTCTGCTTAATTGGAATTAATAACCTTACTATGAATACACAAACATTTACATTATTAACTGAAAATACAGATGGAAAAAATGCTGGTGCTTATTTAGGATTATTTAACTGTTCAATTTGTCTCCCTCAGATTATCGCTTCTTTAGCTAGCTTTGCGTTATTCCCGTTGTTTGGTAAATCAATGCCAAACATGCTGTTGTTTGCTGGAGTAATGTTATTAGTAGCTGCGGCATGTGTAAGTTTGATTGATTCTAAGTATGAAAAACAATAATAAAATATTAAAAATGCAGATTGTCGACAAACTCTCTATGGTATTGTCGACTTTCTAAATTAACTAAGGGATATTTGAATTTAAGGTTGAATAAAGAAAAAATGAGGTTGTTTTTGAAAAAAGTTAATTTATCTATCACATTAACCATGCTCCTTACTACAGTTATGGTATTTGGAATTATTAGTTACATACTTGGAGATAGTGGAGAGGCATTTGCTATCCAACATTATGGGATACAACATGTTGAAAAATTAGTACATTTACATGAAACATTCGCCTTAGATTCGCTTATAACATATGGGTTTGCAACATTAACTCAAATAGGTAGTATGTGGTTTATAAAATATAAAAAATTATGTATAGGTGCGACAGTTGTATTGACGATTATTGGATTTGTACTACTTATTATTGCTGGTCATTTAGGTACAAGTATCACTTATGGAAAATAAAAAGGGGAATAGGTATATGAAACAAACATACTTTCACCATGTAGAACACAGTAAAGTCCAAAAACAATCTAAAGTAACATTATGGGCAACGCTATTAATCACTTTATTTTTTACAATTGTAGAATTTACAGGCGGAATATTATCTAACTCTTTAGCTTTATTGTCAGATTCCTTTCATATGTTAAGTGACGTACTTGCGCTCGGATTATCAATGCTGGCTATTTACTTTGCAAGTCGTAAACCAACAGCACGTTTTACTTATGGTTACTTACGTTTCGAAATATTAGCAGCATTCTTAAATGGTTTAGCACTATCAGTAATTTCTATTGGTATTTTTTACGAGGCGATCATACGTATAGTTTATCCTAAGCAAGTTGAAAGTGGTTTAATGCTTGTCATAGCAACAATTGGTTTAATTGTAAATATTGTGTTGACGGTTATATTAATGCGTTCTTTAAAGAATGAACAAAATATCAATGTACAAAGTGCATTATGGCATTTTGTTGGAGATTTATTAAATTCAGTAGGAGTCATTTTAGCAGTTTTACTAATACATTTCACAGGTATACAATTATTCGATCCTATTTTAAGTATGGTCATTTCAATCATTATTTTTAGGGGTGGTTATAAAATTATGCGTAATGCTTGGATGATATTGATGGAAGCTGTGCCACAAGAATTACATACAGACAATGTCATAGAAGCAATAAAATCTATTCCCGACGTTATCGACGTGCATGAATTTCATTTATGGGGAATTACAACAAATCAATATTCTTTAAGTGTGCATGTTGTTCTAGATAGTAGAAGTAGTATAGATGCTTTTGTGGTTATAAATGAAATAGAAGATTTATTAAAAGAAAAATATGGAATATCACATACCACAATACAAATAGAACATTTAGATATTAATCATCTTAATGAACCTTATTTTGAAAAGGTTAAAGAAAATATAAAAAATTAATAATTTGATTGATAATCAAACAGCGGAAATGGAAATTTTAAAACAACGTAAAAAGGTTTATTACAAAAAATATTTATCTAACACTGATAACGTCCTATTATGTAACCTAAAAATATTCTTTAAAAATTTTTAGAGAGGTTATATAGACATAACATCACTTATCGGAAATTATCTGTAATTCAAATATTATAGGTGATATAATATAAAAGTCGCCTATCTCTCAGGCGTCAATTCAGACGCAGAGAGGAGGTGCTAAAAATGACAGATATCCTTGTTCACATCATGACCACAGCAACAAGTGGTTGTATCGTTGCGTTATTTTCGTATTGGCTTCGAAAACGTTATGATAAGTAAATATAGGCGACTAAGCCACACCATTAAAAATCCCCTCACTACTCGCAATAGTGAGGGGATTGGTGCATCAAATGCAGATATCCTTGTTAATTAGATTATAACACTGGTTGGTGGAGAAATGCAAAACCATGTATTCAGACTAATCACGCTAAAGTAAATTTCTAAATACTTCGTATTGTTCGCTATAAAGAGGATCATTTCTTAAAGAATTTTCGAAATGAATTCCTTTTAACTTTAGTAATTTTAATAAATCCTTACTATTTTTAACTAATTCATAGTTATTATAATAAGTGTTTATTTGATTTTCATTAATTCTATAAATATATTGGGTTATAAGGCAAAACATTTTCATATAGATTTTCAAATATATCTTTTTCTCTCGATATATAATCAAATTTTTCTGTTTCATGAGTCCGGGACATAAAGTTTCTGGACTCTTTTTATATATGTATCTGTTTAAGCCTAAATATTATTCGCTATATTTATTAGATAAGATTGATATAGGTCAAGTTTATATTTCTTAAAAACGAATACACTATGATTAAACTAAAGTGTAGGAGAGGTTTATATGCAACAGACTATTTTGAAACATAAAAATCATATCAAGTATTTAGAGATAATATGTTAGAACATACACAAAAGGAAGATACAGTGGATTTTCCTAAAATCATTGAATATAGTAATGGTCAAAAGGTTTCAGATATTGAAAGTATAATTGCAGATTTAATATCTGCTCATGAAAATATTAGAGATATTTTAAATAATATACGAAGATTAACTTTTAATTTCCAATTACCAAGCGATGCTTGTAAAATATGGGAATTAGTATACAATAGTAAGCAAATCTAAAAACGTAAATGTTATTTTAACAAGAAATTATTTTTGCATTTCTCCGTATTCATATTACAGTATTTTTCACTTTGAAACAGAAACATTTTTCTCACTAACTAATAAATTTCACCATATAAACTCTTCAATATTTCTATTAATCAAAAATCAATTTTAGTTAATCATATTGTCTTCCATTAATATTCCAATATCTCAAATAAACAAACTCCTAGAAACTAAAAAGAGTTTTTAAGATAAAAAGTAGAAATAAATTACATTCCAATTTATTTGCATATCATAAATTAATGTGCTTAAATGTAACTATAAAAATTACTTTTGGAATTTGGAGGTACTTCATTGAATTTAGAGTTTAATATCGCAGTCCATGTACTAGTTTTTTTAAGTAAGCATTCTTATGAAAAGTTCAGTAGTACCGAACTATCAAAGAAAGTTTGTGTAAATCCAGTTCAACTAAGAAGAGTTATGAGTCAATTATCCGAAAGTGGTTATATTACAGTGGAAAAAGGAAAGTATGGCGGTTATAGTGTGCAAGGTAATGTCTTGAATACATCCTTAGCAGAATTATTTAGATTATTCACCGCTAATAAATCATTTGGAAGAATTTACACAGGAACTAAAGATAGTGAATGTGAAATTTCAAATCAAATGAGTCATGTTATGTCAGAATATCATTACGAAGAGTTTAGAATTTTAGAAGCATTTTATCAAAATATATCAATTGGAGATATACTCAATAAAATTTTAATGGAGAGATACAATGAAAAAGTATGATTTATTAATTTTAGGATTTGGCAAAGGTGGTAAAACACTTGCAAAAAGTGCATCAGCACAAGGAATGAAAGTAGCAGTAGTTGAAAAATCTCAAAAAATGTATGGAGGTACATGTATCAACACAGGGTGTATCCCATCTAAAACATTAATACATGAAGGATTAGAAAGTGGTTCATTCAATCGATCATTACATCGTAAAGAAGAAGTTGTAACTGCACTTAATAAAAAGAACTACCATAATTTAGCAGATGATGAAAATATAACAGTATTAGATTATAAAGCTGCCTTTAAATCAAATACTGAAGTGAATTTATTAGATGAACAAGGTAAAGTCATAGATACTTTAACAGCAAATGACATCGTTATAAATACAGGAGCAACACCTGTTATTCCAAATATCCAAGGCATTCAAAAATCAAAATATTTATACGATTCTACTGGTATCATGAATTTAAATGAGAAGCCTAAACGATTGGTTATTGTGGGTGGAGGTTATATTTCTTTAGAATTTGCATCTATGTTTGCCAACTTTGGGACAGAAGTGACTGTATTAGAAATGAAAGAAAGACTAATGCCAAAAGAAGATGAAGAAATCGTTTCTCATGCAATTAAAGACTTAGAAGATAAAGGTGTAAAAATTGAGCTAGATATTCAAACTTCAGCATTTGAAGATCAAGATGATCATACTGTCGTAAAAACGAATAGAGGCGATGTTGAAGCAGATGCAGTTCTACTCGCAATTGGTAGAAAACCAAATACAGACTTAAATTTAGAAAATACTGATATTAAACTTGGTGAACGTGGCGAAATTAAAGTTGATAATCAACTGAAAACTGACGTTAATCATATCTATACGATTGGTGATGTTAAAGGGGGCATGCAATTCACTTATATTTCTTTAGATGATTTTAGAATTGTTAACGACAAATTATTAGGTTCAGGTGAGCGTACTACAGAAAATAGAGGGTCAATACCATATACTGTATTTATAGACCCACCATTATCTCGTGTTGGTTTAACGGCGAAAGAAGCGAAAGAACAAGGTTATAAGATTAAAGAAGGTAAGCTTCCAGTTAATAATATACCAAGACACAAAATCAATAATGACACTAGAGGCCTGTTTAAAGTAGTGATAGATACTAAAACAAATAAAATATTAGGAGCTACACTATATGGACTACAATCTGAAGAAATGATAAATATTATTAAACTTGCTATTGATCAAGATATTGACTATACAATTTTAAGAGACAATATTTATACCCATCCAACAATGATAGAATCATTTAATGATTTATTTAATATTTAAATAGTATTAATTCAATTAAAATCAATATAAATAACTTTAAATGATAGTATATCTCTTGATTTATAATATTAAAATATGAATTTATTCGATTAAGCGATATGTATTTTCTAATTATTTTGGAAATCAATTCGTTTTTACTTACCCCTACTGGGTATATAATATGAACTAATTATATTACCTATAGATTTTTATAAATTGGAGGAAGTAATTTGATGGATAATAGAGACTCACAGCATCATATGATTCATACTAGACATGGTTATCATGATCATCATGATAACCATGCCTCACATCATAGTGGCCATGCACATCATCATGGAAATTTTAAAGTTAAGTTTTTTGTTTCATTAATTTTTGCAATACCTATCATTTTAAAATTTTCTATAGCTAATTTAATCTCATCTCTAACACGTTGAAATTCTGACCATTCTTTACCTGCTGGATCCTCAAAACCCCAATGCTCTTTTTTAACGTTTGGTGGCAAAATAGGACAATTATCGTCTGCATCACTACATAACGTTACGACAAAATCTGATTGTTTTAAAATATGATTATCAATCAAGTCTGACGTATGGTTTGATATATCAATATCTACTTCTTTCATAGCTTCTATTGCTTTAGGATTAACACCATGTGTTTCAATACCGGCAGAATAGACATTCCAATCTTCACCCAATATTTCCCTTCCCCAACCTTCAGCCATTTGGCTACGACAAGAGTTTCCTGTTCATATAAAATAAATTGTTTTCTTATCCATAATTAAAGCCTCTTTTCTTAAAATATGATTAGTGTAAGGTATAAACCTAAGAGTGTTACAAATAGGACTGGAGTAGTAATGATAATTCCAGTTTTAAAGTATGTTCCCCATGAAATCTTCACACCTTTTTGTGTTAAGACATGTAGCCACAATAATGTTGTTAAAGAACCAATTGGCGTAATTTTAGGTCCTAAATCAGAACCTATGACATTCGCATAAACCATACCTTCTTTTAATATTCCTGTAGCACTGAATTGACCAATCGCTATTGCATCTATTAAAACAGTTGGCATGTTGTTCATAATTGAAGATAAGAAAGCAGCTATAAATCCCATACCCATGATACTGCTGAATAACCCATAACTTGAAATATTTGTTAGGATATCCCCAAGAATAGTTGTAATACCTACATTTTTTAGTCCAAACACAACAAGGTACATACCAATAGAGAATACAACAATATTCCATGGTGCGCCTTTAATTACTTGTTTTGTATGAACTGCTTTAGATTTACGAGCTAATATTACAAAGATAAGAGCAATGATACCAGCAATGATTGATACAGGTATTTGTATAAACTCACTAACAAGATATCCCACAAGTAGTATTGCTAATACAATCCATGAAAGCTTAAATAATTTAGGATCTTTGATTACATTTTTAGGGTCTGAAATATTTTCTGTATTGAACGTTTTAGGTATAGATTTTCTGAAATATAACCATAAAACGATAATACTAGCAATCAGAGAAAATATATTAGGAATAATCATTCGACTAAGATACTCAATAAACCCAATATCAAAGTAATCTGCAGAAACAATATTAACTAAGTTACTTACAATTAAAGGCAGTGATGTAGTATCTGCAATAAAACCACTAGCAATAATAAAAGGGAAAATCACTTTTTGATTAAATCCTAGATTCCTTACCATTGCTAATACAATGGGCGTTAAGATTAAAGCTGCACCATCATTTGCAAAAAATGCTGCTACAATTGCCCCTAATATCATTATAAAGATAAACATTTTTAATCCATTACCGTTGGAAGCCTTGACCATATGTATTGCAGACCATTCAAAAAAACCAATTTCATCTAATATTAATGAAATAAGAATAACAGCTACAAATGTTAATGTAGCATTCCAAACAATATCTGTTACTTCTAATACATCAGAAAAACTTACGACTCCTGTAATGATAGCAACGACAGCTCCAATGAAAGCTGTAACACCAATATCTAAATCTTTAGGTTGCCATATCACAAAAATTAAAGTTAAAAGAAAAATCACAATTGCTAAAATTGTCATCAACACTCACCCAATTTCATACTTTTACATACGTACCGTTGGTTAGGCGAGTTAATGATGTTCAAATTTTGATTAATATAATCTAAAAATTCACGATTAAGTTGATACATGTGTTTATTACCATTTTTTCGTGTAATAACTAAATCATTATCTACTAATGACTTCATATGATGACTTATCGTAGGTTGTGAGAATTGAAAATATTCCAACAAGTCACAAGCACATAATTCACCACAAGATAGTAAATCCAGCATTTCCAACCTACTTGGATCTGATAAAACTTTTAATATTGTTGATAGTTCTTTATAAGACACGAATATACCTCTTAGACATTTAATAGACTAACATCTATATAGATTAATGCCTATACTATTTTATCTACTGTTTTTAATTCTATATATAGTTTGGCGTGTAATACCTACTTCTACAGGATCTATATTTATTTGATCTAAAGCTTTATTGAAATCTTCAAATGATCTATGGTGCCCTAGATTGATACCTTGGATTCTTGCTTGTTTAGCAAGTAATGCGAATAAATTAACATTTGCTCCCATATTTTCAAGAAATCCAATAATCTATGTATGCCCTTTAAAAACTAAGACATCTATAGATTTGGCAATACTTGACCCACCGACCACTTCTACAATATGTTCTACACCTTTACATTTGTTAATTTTTGGACTTCTTTTTCCCAATCAAGATGCTTTTTGTAGTTGATTACTTTAGAAGCTCCGAGTTCTTTGGCTTTTTCTAATTTTTCATCACTGCTATTTGTTGCAATAACTTCTGCTCCTAATGCTGCTGTTATTTGAATTACAAATATAGAAACGCCACCTGTGCCTTGAACAAGAACTTTATCACCTGCTTTAATATTTCCATATTCAACCAATGAGAATCAATTCACAAATGCTGCTACTGGCAAAGTTGACGATTGATTATCTGTAAGTGTTTCAGGAGAGAATACAGCTGCATTTTCATTCAATACCATGTATTCTGAAAGTCCACCATCTACTGTAGCACCTAAGGCATGTGATTGTTCATCGCTTTTAGGTTTTCTATCTAGCCACTTGGTAAACATATGTGAAGTAACACGATCACCTTTTTTAAATTTGGTAACTTTTGAGCCGATTTCTACAACTATTCCTGAAGCATCTGAAACAGGAATAAACGGAAATTTTAATAATTCAGGGGGATATATACATATACCTTCGACAATTGCAGTATCTCGATAATTAAGTGATACAGAGTTAACTTTAATTAAAATTTGATCTTCTGTAATTTCGGGTTTCTCTAGTTCAACTTGTTTAAGGTTATCTAAACCAAAATTTTCTAATTGCCATGCTTTCGCTATTAAAACTCCTTTTTATTAGGATTATGGAAAAATTTACAAAACACTCAAACCGTCATACTGTTAAACAACAATGTATAAGTATGAAAAAAGAACTAAATTATAGCTCTTTTTCCAATTACTTTACGTATATATTTAATGACTTGTTCATTCTTCTTTTGAATAATACTCTGAAACCATAAGTTTTACGCACTATTTTTAAAATCGAAATCAATTTGCACAATTGATGAAAAATTTTAAAAGTTAGTAATCAATTAAACAAACGTATGTGGTTCATTATAAGTTTTCTCAGTTGATTAATCGTTTGCGATTGATTATTCTTTAATGAGAATAGGAGTGATTAAATTGATTGATGATGAAATGAAATTGGCACATCAGCTATGCTTTTCTGCTTATAATGTTAACAAATTATTCAGCAAGTTTTATGAAAAGCAATTATGTCAATTCGGTTTAACTTTTTCTCAATATCTAGTGCTATTAACATTATGGGAAGAGAACCCTCAAACTTTATTATCCATTGGTAAAAAGTTGAATCTAGCAAGTAATACCCTAAGCCCATTACTAAAAAGACTTGAGCAAGCTGGCTGGGTTCAAAGAAATAGGGATGAAAGCGATAAACGTAACCTTATCATAACTTTAACGATAAAAGGTCTAAATGAGCAAGAAGCAGTACATGAAGCTATTGCTAAATGCATTTCTTCACAATTTGATGTAGATGAATATATGAAAGCCAAAAGTATTATGGATAATTTAGAAGAAACGTTGAAAATTATTACAAAGGATGATTCAAATGAAACAATATGATGTTGTATTTTTAGGTAGTGGACACGCAGCTTGGCATAGTGCGCTGACTTTAAACAAAGCGGGGAAATCGGTTGCTATTGTCGAAAAAGATCGTATAGCAGGTACTTGTACAAATTATGGGTGCAATGCCAAAATTTTATTAGAAAACCCTTATGAAGTACTAGAGCAAGCTTCACACTATCCCAACATAATTAATACTGAAGCATTATCAGTGAATTGGGAAAACCTTATGTCTTATAAACATAAAATCATTGACCCTATGGCAAATACTTTGAAAGGTTTATTTGAACAACAAGGTATTGATATTATTGAAGGGGCAGGAAAATTAGTAGATGAGCATCACCTCGTAGTAGATGGTGAACAATATTACGGTGAAAACATAGTTATTGCAACAGGTCAACACAGCAATAAGTTAGATATTGAAGGGTCTGAATATACACACGATAGTAGAGACTTCTTATCCTTAGAGCAAATGCCAAATAGTATCACATTTATAGGTGTAGGTATTATTAGTATTGAATTTGCTAGCATAGCCATTAAATCTGGTGTAGAAACTCATATGATTCATGTTGACGATGAACCGCTCAAAGGTTTTTATTCAGCACATGTTGCTAAATTAATGGACAAATTGGCAACAGAAGGAGTTCAATTCCATATGAATGAAAATACTACTGTAATTAAAGAGCTAGGTGACAATTATACTGTATCAACAGAATCAGGATTAGAGATTACTACTAACTATGTGTTAGATGCTACTGGACGTAGACCAAATGTCAACGGTATTGGACTTGAAGAAGTTGGCGTTAATTTCACTACTCGAGGTATACAGGTAGATGAATATTTACGTACAAATATCCCTAATATTTATGCTAGTGGTGATGTGTTAGATAAAGTAATTCCTAAATTAACACCTACTGCAACATTTGAATCTAACTATATTGCTGCGCATATTTTGGGTATGAATAAAAATCCTATTACCTATCCTGCAATACCTTCAGTTTTATATACACTACCAAGATTGTCTAATATTGGAGTTTCTGTAGATGAAGCTAATACTAGTGAGGACTATAAAGTGATAGATATTCCTTTTGGTAAACAAATGGTGTTTGAATACAAAAATGAAACTGAAGCTGAAATGACAATTGTATTAAATAATGATAAACAATTAGTGGGAGCTGCTATATATGCTGATGATGCACCAGATTTAGTTAATTTATTAACTTTCATTGTAAACCAAAAATTAACGGCTCAAGATTTAAATAAAATGATCTTTGCTTTTCCTGGATCATCAAGTGGCGTTATAGATCAATTAAAATTAGCAATGTTATAAAAGGAGTGCTATAAAATAACTAGTAATATTTATGATATACAAGTTGTTAACAAAGATGGTAGTAGGTATTAAGTATTATTTAAATGACTACAAAGGTAAAGTTATTATATTAGTTAATACTGCCACAAAATGTAGCTTAGTGGTCAATTTGAAGAATTAGAAAAATATTACCAAAAATATAAAGAGCAAGGGTTAATTATACTTGGATTTTCTTGTAATCAATTTGCTAAACAAAAACCTGGTACTGATGATCAAATAGCTGGAATATGGAAAGAAAATCAAATAAAATTTCACAAAATTTATTATTGCTAAAGATGGTAATGTAATAAAAAACTTGCTTTCAAAAACAGTCCTAAAAAAGTAGAAATTTTATTTCAGAATTTATTATAACTAAGCATTATTAATTGAAATGACACAATAATATAGCGTTTAATATCTAATTATGTTACTAGTAAATATATCCACAATCATACTGAATAGAATGAAAAAAATCCTATACAAAACTAAAGTTAATAAAAATGTACTGAAGCTATTACAATCAATAAAATAATAGAAATTTCATTATCTGATTCTATTGTTGATTTACTCCATTAATTTGTTTTAAAAGATTTTCATCCTGTGATGTAAGTTAACTTTATTGATCATAATCACTCCTATTTTTAAATATATTGGATTCACATAACCTAAACAGATAAAACTACTTTGCATTTCTCTACTAACCAGTGTTATAATTTAGTTAACAAGGAAACTAGCATAGATGCACCAATCCCCTCACTACGGCAATAGTAAGGGGATTTTTAGGTGTGGCTATAGTCGCCTATTTATTATTGCGATTACGTAGCCAATCCGTAAATAACGCAATAATACAACCACTGATGACTGTGGTCGTGATGTGAACAAGGATTTCTAGCATAGATTAGCACCTCCTCTCTGCGTCTGAATTGACGCCTGAGAGATAGGCGACCTTTATATTATATCATCTGTAATGGGTGAGTTACAGATAACTTCCGATAATCATTTGTCATGTCAATTATCTATGATTACTGTTTTTAAGTATATCTAGAAAATCGTCCCCCCAATTGCAAATTGAAAAGACTACCTTATCAAGTTTTAATCCTATTTTAGTCAACCTATAATCTACTTTTGGAGGTACCACTTGGTAGATCTTCCTTTCAATGATTTTGTCTTTCTCTAATTCTCTGAGTTGCCTTATTAACATACGTTGATTGATATCAGGAAGTTTGTTTTGTAATTCACTCAATCTTAAACGATTATTTTGCAAAAGGTGGTAAACAATGGCAATTTTCCATCTTCCACCAATTACAGACAGGGCTAAATCTTTTGAAGTATAAAATTCTTTATTATTATATTCAATTAACACAAGAAATCCTCCATTTTCATATAGTGACAAAAATGTCAGTATTGTTATTAGAAACAACTAATACCATAATAGCATTATAAAAGATAGAAAGGAGAAATTTAATGAAATTACAATTAGCAATTGATTTATTAAATCAAAAACAAGCAGCAAAGCTTGCTCAAGAAGTAGAAGAATTTATTGATATCGTAGAAATTGGAACACCAATTGTTATAAATGAAGGACTATCTGCCGTTGAATATATGAGTAAGTCAGTTAATAACGCACAAGTATTAGCAGATTTAAAAATTATGGATGCTGCTGGATATGAAGTAAGTCAAGCTGTAAAATTTGGGGCTGATATTGTGACAATTCTTGGTGTTTCTGAGGATGCTTCAATTAAAAGTGCTATTGAAGAAGCTCACAATAATGGTAAAGAATTATTAGTTGATATGATTGCGGTTCAAAATTTAAAACAACGTGCAGCAGAATTAGATGAAATGGGTGCTGACTATATTGCGGTGCATACGGGTTATGATTTACAAGCTAAAGGTGCTTCACCTTTAGAAAGTTTACGTACTGTTAAATCAGTTATTTCAAATTCAAAAGTAGCTGTAGCAGGTGGGATCAAACCAGATACAATTAAAACAGTTGCAGCTGAAAAACCAGATTTAATTATTGTTGGTGGTGGCATTGCAAACGCTGACGATCCTAAAGCTGCGGCTAAACAATGTCGTGATATAGTAGATTTATATTCTTAATTTTTTCTAATTTATATTGGATAAAAACATATGTTATTCGCAAGACAAATATAAAACTGCATATGTTTAAATTTCCTCTTTCTAGTGTATATAGTATTTAGATTTAAAAATTATAATCGAAAGGTGTGTTCTATTTATGACTAAAAAAGTAGCAATCATTTTAGCAGATGAATTTGAAGATATAGAATTAACTAGTCCAAAAGAAGCATTAGAAAACGCTGGCTTCGAGACTGAAGTTATTGGTGATACAGAAAAACATGAAGTTGTTGGTAAACATGGTGAAAAAGTAATGGTAGATGTTAGTATTTCAGATGCAAAACCAGAAAATTATGATGCATTATTAATCCCTGGTGGATTCTCACCTGACCATTTACGTGGTGATGAAGAAGGTCGATATGGTACATTTACTAAATATTTCACTCAAAATGATGTACCAACATTTGCAATATGCCATGGCCCACTATTATTAGTTGATACTGATGATTTAAATGGACGTACAATAACTGGTGTTATCAACGTACGTAAAGATTTATCTAACGCGGGAGCACACGTTGTCGACGAATCAGTTGTAGTAGACAACAATATTGTAACAAGTCGTGTACCAGATGATTTAGATGATTTCAACAGAGAAATTATTAAACAATTAGAAGCATAGTTTTGTAATATTAATAAATATTCAATTATTTTAGTGACTATCGACAAATTTTATAAAATTTGTCGATAGTTTTTTAGTTGAGATATTATATGAACAAACCAAATAACATAAATATAAAATTAATTTAAAAATTTTTTATATTAATGTAATGAAACTTGGGTTACTAACATGCCACCACCAAACACAAGTACAAAGACCACAACTGGCCAAACGAAACGGAACCAATGTGAATAACGCATATTGAGCATTTGTAATGTAGCCATGACTAAACCGGTTGGGGCTAAGAATAACATTGCATATTGACCAAATTGATACGCCGTGACAATCGTATATCTAGGAATACCCACCGTATCAGCTAATGGTGCAAAAATAGGCATCGCTAATACAGCTAGTCCAGATGATGATGGAATTATAAATCCTAGGAAGAAAAAGATAAATAGTAATGCGATAACAAATAATGGACCTTGAATATTTTCAACAAGTGATGAAGAAAAATGTAAAATCGTATCTGATATTCTTCCGTTATTTAATACTAAAT
>NZ_LR733874.1:0-5519 GCF_902506595.1 Staphylococcus sp. 8AQ | reverse complement strand
ATGCCGAGAAAATCTATTTGTCGATGAGAGCCCTTAATTAGACTAAAAGCGCCAGCGGTCGGATAGCGTCAGCTATCAAATCGACCGATGGACAGCTTTAGGATTATTAAGGAGCGCAGAATCGTCGGCAAATAGAGGAATTGGAATAAGGCAATCATGTTATTGTGAAATAAAAAAAGGAGAATGAAGTTGAAATTTATAACTAAAATGTTAGATGGATTAGCTTTTATTTGTGCAGCATTATTATTTTTAAAGTATGCAGTTATGTCTGCCAATATGATGTTTGATTGGCATTTGCGTTGGTATTTCTTAGAAGATATTCCGCACATGGCAATTATATTATTCATCTTGATGTTTGTTTTTGCAGTTCCGTCAGAAATGATTAAAGATAAACAGAAAGAGAAAAATGGACGTAGTTTAGAATAATTTGGAGCTGATAATATGAAATTCAAAGAAGCATTTGAGAATTTTATAACAAGTAAGTATGTATTTGGTGTTCTAGTAGTTTTAACTGTCTACCAGATAATACAAATGTTTAAATAAAAAAGACCTGATCTGATTAGACCAACTCTTTTGATAGTGTTATATTAATAGCAAAATAAAAAAAGAAGTCGTCCACCCCAAACCGACCAAAGTTTACGTGAACGACTAGCCAAAATATAAAACAGTCGATGTTTTTATGTTTTTGTATATTTTGATATTAAACGATATTTGATTATACTTCAACATTTACATTTGACGTTTGGGTGGACGACTTCTTAAAACAAATTAAGGAGTCGATTTTTTATGACTGAAAAAAATCATTCAAATTACTTACAAAATAAGGATTTAGACAATTTTTCTAAAACCGGCTACTCTAATAGCCGGTTAAGTGGTAATTTTTTTACCACCCCTCAACCAAATTTAAGTTTTGACGCTATGACAATTGTTGGAAATCTTAATAAAGATAATGCAGAACAATTATCAAAATTTATGAGTGTTGAGCCTCGATTTAGACTTTGGGATATTCTACAAACCAAATTCAAAGCTAAAGCACTTCAAGAAAAAGTATATATCGAATATGACAAAGTGAGAGCAGATAGTTGGGATAGACGTAATATGCGTGTTGAATTTAATCCTAATAAATTAACGTATGATGAAATGCTTTGGTTAAAACGCAATGTAATTAGCTACATGGAAGATGATGGATTTACAAGATTAGATTTGGCTTTCGATTTTGAAGAAGATTTAAGCGATTATTACACAATGACTGATAAAGCAGTTAAGAAAACTATATTTTATGGGCGTAATGGTAAACCAGAAACAAAATATTTTGGTGTACGTGATAGTGATAGATTCATTCGAATTTATAATAAAAAGCAAGAACGCAAAGATAATGCCGATATTGAAATTAATTCAGAACACTTATGGCGTGTAGAAATTGAGCTTAAAAGAAATATGGTTGATATGTGGAATAGCTGTTTTGATGATTTACATATATTAAAACCTAATTGGACTGTACTAGAAAAAATAAAAGAGCAAGCAATGGTTTATATGTTAATTCATGAAGAAGATACATGGGGAAAACTTGAACGACATGCTAAATATAAATATAAAAACTTAATTAAAGAAATATCGCCAGTTGATTTAACTGAATTAATGAAATCGACTTTAAGAGAAAATGAAAAACAATTACAGAAACAAATTACTTTTTGGCAAAATGATTTTAGAATTTAAAATAATTTGGAGTGGTTGTTATGCTTTTTTCAGAAAGAAATTATGAACACGCAATATATAAAAAAATTGCTAGTAATATAATGAATTGTGCGGTAATTGCATGGATATTACTATTCATTTTGAATTCGATGTTTGATTGGACGTTTTTAGATTATATAAATACCTTTGTTAAAATTATATTTATAATTGGATTAATTATTGGTAGTATTCCAGACTTTTTAGAAAAAGATGGTAAAGGTATATTTTGGGATATTGTAATTATCCTAATTTTGATTTTTATATTATTTATACTTTGAATTTGAGTACATTAAATTTTATACACGAAGTGATCATAAAATTTAAAAACGAATGTGCGACCATCATTTTTGGTTGCTTGGGTTTAACGGTTTTGAACTATGAGTGGCTAGCATTTAAGCCACTCATTTTTTGCGTTAGCAAAAACATAAGGGGTATGGGGATATCCCCATCAAGCCGGTATTTTTAGAACGAAGTGGCTATAAAATACGACGCTTGCCAAACCACATAATTACTTGATAAAATCTGGCTTACCCTGTAAGCTAGATTTATATTAAGTAATGACTTTCGAAGAAAGCGTGGTGGGATTTGATGAGCGAACAAAATAACTTTGTGGCTAACGACGAAACTGTTGGGCGAAACCATAAACCCAACCGTAAGGAGCCGAAACAAATTAGTTTTCGTGTGAGCGAATCTGAATATTTAAAGTTAAAGCAGTCTGCTGAAACTTTAAATATGAGTGTGCCTAATTTCGTTAAGAAAAAGGCACAAGGTAGTCGATTAGTCGCACCTAAATTTGATAAAGCAACGCGACAATCGATAGCCAAAGATTTAAGTAAGTTAGGTGCAAATGCGAATCAGATTGCGAAATATTGTAATCAACATCAATATGACGCACCTAACTATCCAGCGTTAGAACGTAATATCAGTGAGTTACGTGAAAGGCTTGATGAGATATGGCAACAACTAAATTAGGCAATACCAAATCGGCAAGTCGAGCAATCAATTACGCAGAAAAGCGAGCAGAAGAAAAGAGTGGCTTAAATTGTGATATAGATTATGCGAAATCATCGTTTAAGCAAACTAGGGCGTTATATGGCAAAGAAAACGGTATTCAAGCTCATACAGTTATACAGTCATTCAAGCCTGGCGAAGTAACACCAGAACAATGTAATCAACTTGGCTTAGAACTAGCCGAAAAGATTGCACCTAATCATCAAGTGGCAATCTATACGCATACAGATAAAGAACATGTACACAATCATATTGTAATTAATTCAATTGACCTTGAAACAGGACGCAAATATCAAAGTAATAAACAACAAAGAGATTTGGTTAAACAAGCCAATGACGATATTTGTCGAGAACATGGTTTGAGTGTGCCAGAACGAGATACGGCGAAATTGAGATACACACAAGCCGAAAAATCATTGATAGAGAAAGACCAATATTCTTGGAAAGATGATTTGAGAGAAAAAATAGAACATGCGAAAGAACATACAAGCGATTTTAAGAGCTTTTCAGAGTATTTAAAGGAATCAGGTATAGAATTTAAGGTAAGGGGCAAAAACGTCTCATATAAGCCGGAAAACGTAAATAAATGGGTACGTGGCAAAACCCTTGGACAAGATTACGATAAGGGGGCGTTAGAATATGAGTTTGAAAGACGAGAGAGAGAAGAAAAAGAATCAGAGCGAGACCCAGTCGCAGAGTACACAGACCAATTCGAAGTCGATTGGGACGCAGTCGAACACAACGCAGAGCAACTTAGAAAGACAAGAAATCGAAGAATTGAAAAAACAAAACAAGCTCATCATCAAGTATCTAACAGAGATTCAAGAGAATCAGAACGCACGAGAGAAAGACCAAAAGGAAATCACATCGAAATTGACAGGGGCGACGAAGGATTTTCGAGATAATGGCGTAAAGACACATAATGCTTTTATAAATATACTCAAAGAGAAATTAGATAAAGTCGATACAGATGAGTTAGCCAATATTATAGGCAGAGATATTTATAATGTGCGTGATGAAAACGAACGAATGCTACAAGAAGTGCAATCATCACATGAAGAGTATCAAAAAAGAATTAAACTCATGTATCGTGGATTTGGAGCAATGTTATTAGTATTTATGCTATTTGCGTTAGTAATGACTATTGGCAGTGACTTTATGGACTTTATACACATAGATATATTACAAAAAGCAATAGCAAGCAAAATTAAAGCGTCTGAGGGCTTTATGACATTTATTTGGTATATTGCTTATGGATTACCTTATATTGTTGCGATAGGTGGTTTTATTTATCTTTATGAATGGATTAGAAAAAAATTCGAAGTCTTTTTCTAAGGATAAGCACGCTATTATGCCGAGAAAATCTATTTGTCGATGAGAGCCCTTAATTAGACTAAAAGCGCCAGCGGTCGGATAGCGTCAGCTATCAAATCGACCGATGGACAGTTTTAGGATTATTAAGGAGCGCAGAATCGTCGACAAATAGAGGAATTGGAATAATGCAATAAAATATAAAGATAAGGTAAATTATGTTATTAATGGCTCTAAACAATTTTTAAATAAACAAATCAGGTATAGGAGGTGTAATTTATGTTTAAGAAGTTTTTTACAATTAGTGTTGTTTTATTTGCAATTGATATGCTTTCGGTTGTATTTAAAGATTTCTTTTTACTTGGAGAAAAGACAACGACAATGAATGGATTTTTATTGTTTTTAACAATACTGTTTACTATCTCTATGATTGTAACAACATTTTTTTATTTTATTAGTAAAAAAAATCATAATACTGAAGAGTATAAAGGATTATATTTTACTGTTTTAATTTCTCTTCCGTTTGTATGGTTAATAGTTGGACATATTATAACTTCACCTCTTCCATATATATTAAAATAGATATATATATAACTATTTTGCTTTTAATTGCAAAAATTATAGAAAAATGAATTTGAGAAAAGAAGTTAAGGATATGGAAGAAGACATAGATAATTTGATTGAGATGGGTAAAAAAGGCGATGAAAATGAGAGAAAATTATATAAAGAAAACCAATCTTTAAAAGATGAAAATCAAAAACAATCCGAAGTGATCACTAAATTTAAAGATACGTTTCATAATACGATGAATGTTTTTGAAAAGATTTTAGGAAAAGATAGATTTAAAGATTCTGTATTGAAAATTGATAATATGCTTAATAATAATCAACTCTTTAGAAATTTAGTTGTTGGTTTTGATGATAAATATGAAACAGTATTTACGCGTAATGACAAATTAAATCTAGTAAAAGAAAAAGATTATGTATCTCAAAACATCAGTATTAACGATATGGATAAACAAACTCTGGGTGCAGAGTTAGAAACATCTGATAGTTTGCTTACACTTGAATTTGATTTGGATGATAAAGAGTTTGATGACTTTTTAATAGACCCAGATAAGTATATTGTAGTTGCACCAATGATCATGGAAGACAAACCATTTCTTTTATCACTAGATGATATAACGTTAGATAAGCCTTTAGAATTTGATAAAGATTTAGGTCTAGGAGAATCACAAGAAATAGATATGGATTTAGGTTTAGATATAGATTTAGAACGTTAAATTCAGAAATCCGATTATCGGACGTCTGTTGCTACACATGGGATAGAACGCGTTTTATGCCGAGAAAATCTATTTGTCGATGAGAGCCCTTAATTAGACTAAAAGCGCCAGCGGTCGGATAGCGTCAGCTATCAAATCGACCGATGGACAGCTTTAGGATTATTAAGGAGCGCAGAATCGT